>DATMJF010000054.1:0-4892 GCA_035554455.1 Rummeliibacillus sp. | reverse complement strand
AAGATGATATCTATTGTTTGTCCTTGTCACTAACAAAAGTTAGTGATCAAAGTTTATTGATTAACGTCTTGCTTGTTCAGTTTTCAAGGTTCATATCTCATCGTTATCTTAACGACTTATAAATCTTATCACATCCGATTTCTAAAGTCAAGAACTTTTTTATCAGAAGTTTTAAGTCTTAATATATTGTTTGTTTTCTCTTAACGAGTCAACGTTGATAACTATACGCTCCTTCTAAATAATTGTCAACACTTTATATTAAAAAAGTTTTAAAAGATTGTTTGTAATCATATATATAGCGAGGAGGTGAGCATACTGATTAAAAGAATACTTACATTGACGGTTATTATGATGGCTTTATTGTTAGTTTTTATACCTTCTAAAAATTCAATATTAGAAGTTTTTCGTTTAACAGATGAACCAAATGTGATTACAAAAGGAAACTACGGTATGTCTTTAACGATAGATTTATCTTATGCAGATGCAAAATTTATCGAATGGTTAAACGAAGCTAAAGTTCCATATCCATTATTAATGGTGGATGCTGATTTATTAAAGAGATCCCCAACCCTTGTTAAAGTTATTCAATCTAAAAACATTCCAATAGGATTATTGGGGAAAAGCAGTGATTTCTATGAGACCCATCCTTCACAGCTCGAAAGTGATATTAGCACTTTTAGTTCTATTATGAAGCAACCACCTCTTTGGTTTAGAACGAAGGACTATGTCTTTCTCCCAGAAGTGACAAAAGTTTTATGGAAGGAACAGATTAATATGCTAGCGGCATCTAAAATTCAAACGAGTAAAAGTGAATTGAAGCTCTCAAAAGGTGATATTGTGGCTATTCCTTACCACCAGGAAGAACGGTTACAACTAAAACAAATTGATCAACTTATAGAAATGAACTCTTTTCAACCAATAGAGGAAACGATTTTTGGATACTCCATTAAAACAAAAAAATCTCCATAATAATGAGGTGTTCAAAGTCTACCTTTAGAAACCTCCATTCGAGGGTAAACAGAGCAGTAAAGGACATTTGTTAAATTTCAGATAGTGAAAAGGAGCAGTTTTATAAGTGTTTTGGTTTCTACACTTATGAAGCTGCTCCTTTTATTATTTACGTTTTGTCTTTTTATTATTTTGGTTTTCTTCTTGTGTTTTTTTCACTTTAGCATTTTGTTCCTCTTGTTCACGCGCTTTATGACGTTCTTCTCGTTTTTTTAAATCCTCAGCAGATTTTGCATTATATTTTGGTAGCTCCAATAATTGGAATGCATTTACTGCAAGAATTGGGAATAATAATAGGGTAATATATTCATTACCACCATCTGTTCGTACCCAAAGTGCGATGAGCCATTCAATAACACTAACAAAAATCATAAAGAACAATGAAGAAACCAGAATATGCTTTTTGCCAGTCATTTTCACTTTTTTAATTGCTGTTAAACTTGCTGCTACGATTAAAATAACTAATAATCCTATGTAAAGAAGCCAATCATTAGCGCTGTGCGCATATGGTTTGAAGCGGAATAAAATAACATCTATTAAAGCAACAATTATTAATAATATTTGTACCCAATTCCATAAAGTTAATGACCTGCAAATATTAACACCTATTTGATGCACTGTTAAGTAGGCAAAGTATCCCATTTGGCAAATCATACTCATTGTAAAACCAAGGAAGACAAACCATAGGAGTCCACCAAACGCTTCTCCCCATTCACCATTTGAAAAATGTTGAGAATAAAAATCTCCCCAACGAACGATTAAACTCATTAATCCGGTAACAACTCCACCAATTATGAGTGCTCTAAAAGCAAATTTAAACCAATTTCGTATCGTCACGACTAAAAGGCCTCCGTTTTTTTACAGATTCTTGTTTCATTCTAACAACCAATATCGAAAAAATCTATTTCTTCCCCCATTCCATACATATTCCACGGACAAATGTGAACAATAATTGAAACGACTTATGCAAAAGTGAGGGAAGTATATGTACAAAAAGGCTGTAATTTTTACTCTTCTATTCGTTATTTTATCTGGTTGCTCCTCTCCCGTACAACAAAATCAGTCTTATGATGATATAAAAAAATCCACTCTTGATGCTTTGCAAACAGAAGAGGGGAAAAAAGTATTCCGAAAGCTATTAGAGGATCCAGATATGCGTGATTTACTCGTATTGGAGCATGATGATGTCAAAAAAGCGGTACAGGAAACTTTAATGTCAAAAAAAGCAGAAGATTTTTGGAAAAAAGAATTTGAAGATCCTAAATTCCGCGAAACCTTTGCAAAAGGCATGAAAAAAGAACAAAAAGACTTGGCTAAAGATTTGATGAAAGATGCTTCTTTCCAAAAAGATTTAGAACAGTTCTTTTCACAACCCGATATGCAAAAGCAATTAGAAAAAATTATGAAGTCCGCAAATTCTAAAAAGGAATTAGAAAAAGTCATTACAGAAGTAATTAATAGCCCCCTACTACAAGAAAAATGGACGAAGCTTATTCAATCTGCAGGTGAAAAAACTTCAGGAGGGGAAACATCTAAAGGCGGCGGTGGTGGCGGCGGTGAAAGTAAAGGAAAAAGCCAAGGAAAATAGATCGGAGCTTTTCCAGCTATTACACCACGACCTTTAACTTATTATAAAGGGATGTATCATAAGTGACTGTCTACACTTATGATACATCCCTCTTTGTTATTCTTTATTTAATTTATCAATCACACGTTGTGCAATTTCAAGATAAATTTGACCAGTTGAGTGGTTTTTCGCATATACAGATGGAGCAAAATCAACTTCATTCCAATCTGGTTGTCCTAAAGGAATTTGTCCAAGTAAGTCTGTACGTAGTTCGTCAGCTAATTTAGGACCACCGCCTTGACCAAATACATATTCACGCTCTCCTGATACATCAGATTGGAACCATGACATGTTTTCAATAACACCTAAGATAGTATGTTCGGTTTTGATCGCCATTGCGCCTGCACGCGCTGCTACGAATGCTGCAGTTGGATGTGGAGTTGTAACAACAATTTCGTTAGACTCAGGTAGCATTTGATGAATATCAAGCGCTACATCCCCTGTACCTGGAGGTAAATCTAATAGTAAGTAATCAAGATCTCCCCAATCCACATCGCGGAAGAATTGGTCTAATACTTTTCCAAGCATTGGTCCACGCCATACAACTGGCGCATTATTTTCTACAAAGAATCCCATAGAAATCATTTTCACGCCAAAACGTTCGACTGGAATAATACGATTTTCTTCAATAACAGGCATTGTTTGTACACCCATCATATCTGGAACACTAAAACCATAGATATCTGCATCAATTAAACCAACTTTTTTACCAATGCGAGATAATGCAACTGCTAAGTTTACAGACACGGTAGATTTACCTACGCCACCCTTACCAGATGCAATAGAAATAAATTTCACTTTATTTAATGGGGACAATAGATCTTGTGCTTCTGCACGAGTTGCCGTACCACGGAATTTTTCAATATCTTCGGATGAAAGTTCTGAGAATCGAATACCAACAGTTTTGCATCCAGCACCCTTTAATACATTAACAATTTCCATTTGAAGAGAAAGTTGTTCCGGTGTATTTGTTTTCGCAATAGCGATTTTTACACTGACATGTTCCTTTTCCTCTTTAATTGAAACTTCAACAATGCCGCCTGTTTCAGTCAATGTTTTATGTAGAAAAGGATCTTTTAATTCTCCAACTAATTCTCGAACTTGTTGTTCATTAATCACTGTAGACACTCCTCTAATTATCAATTCGACTTTAGTATATCATAACGCTTTCAAATAAGTATTGTGAGCTACTCATTCTACAATAGAATCTGAGTAACGCTCGATACCCTCTACGATTGCTTCAGCCATTTTTTGTTGATAATCAGGTGATGCTAGTAACTCTGCTTCTGATGGATTACTTAGAAAACCTGTTTCTACAAGTACTGACGGCATTTTGACCTTCTTGAGTAAATAGACTTGCTTAATTGCTAATGCTTCACGATTGGTATTCTTGAGCTGTTCTTTAATAGATCCCTGAATCGCTTTAGCTAAAAGCTCTCCAGCTGGATGACCATCTTTATGGTAAAATACTTGAGCTCCATGCCACTTTGATTCTGGAATGGCATTTGCATGAATGCTAATAAAAAGATCCGGTTTCGCTTCATTAACCAATTTCTCTCTTAGAAAAATATCTTCCTTTTTTCTTTCTCTCAATGTTTGAAATTCAGCATGCGGTAGATGTTCAGCAATCACATCATCGTCTTTTGTACGTGTCATAACTACTGTAGCTCCCTTTTTCTTTAAGAGCTTTTCCACGTTTTTCGCAATTGCTAACGTTATATTTTTTTCAACGAGTTCTGATGTTGATGCACCACCATCTATTCCCCCATGCCCAGCATCTACTACTATTTTGACTCCTCCTAAAGTTTCTGAAACGAAGAAACCACGATCAGATGCTTTTGTTTCATAAACAACTAATAATATACAAGCTAATAATACTACACTCCATATGAGCCACCGCTTCAAACATAGTCACCACCTTTTACACTAGCATATGCCCACTTAAGAGAGTATATGTCGCTTCATAGGCTGGAAATGTGGATATAATAAAACGCCCTGCAAATGAGAACGTTTAACTCGCTAATATAATAGTCAAAGAAATAATATCCTTTCATTTACTAAAAAAAGTCTTGATCGTCCAAAATAAGCTGAAGAGAGATGAAAATAGATTTTTTTATTTCTCTCTTTTCAACTAAAACAAGATTTAGACTTATGGTATAACGATCTATTATTACTTTTTAATAGATTTTTAATACAATTTTTATTCTATTTTCAGCCACACTATTTATTCATGTAGTATCCTGAAATAGTGACAACT
>DATMJF010000053.1:0-2007 GCA_035554455.1 Rummeliibacillus sp. | reverse complement strand
CTAACTGCATACCATTTTGAAGTTCTTCTTCAGTAAATGGAACGTCCGAAACCGAACGTAGTTGTGCTTGTTCAAATACTTGTTTGTTAATGATTTTGTAATTCATAATAATCCTCCAATAAAACTTACTGTTATGTTAAGCTCCTATTTGTAAATCATAGGTCTATAAAAGTATATCCTATATTCATTCAATATTGTAAACAATAAAAAATAAGCTTTAGTTCTTTTCAATTGAACCTAGCTAAAGACATAACTGTTTTTGAAATACATCACAAAAAAGAACGTATTCCTCCATCGGGAAACCGTTCTTGAATCAATCACTATGATAACTCCAAGATACCACAACCTCATAGGTAATGGTAATTTTACCAACTTTATCGAATAACTAATTTATGTTGAAATTTCATACCCTAAAGCAATTAGGAGTTGCAAACTGTTGCCTTCTGAAATATAAGGTTATAATTCTATTGAGTTAATAATACCATACTATACTAGATCTTCATATTGATTTTCTTCCTCACATAATGATATTTCTAATAAGAAAAATAATTGTTATTTCTCCCATATCAAAACTGCTCGTTTTAAAATTGAATCCCAAGAATCTTTTCCAGCAGTGATTTTTTCTACATCAAAATCTACATAATACACAGCATCAATTTTTTCACTTTCAGAAAGATTAAAGATATGATCCTGTTCATTAAGATATTTTCCATTATTAATAAGGTTTCTTGATGGTGAATCAGCAATTGTTTCTGTATAAAAAATAAAACTCACATTCTTTTTCTCTCCATTAATTTCAAGTGCCATAGGGAACGTTTCGTTAACACTGGCATAACCTTTACCATAATAATGTGAAACCAATTGATTATCATTTTGTGTTTCAATTTTCACTAGATTTTTCGAATATGGAATAACAGTTTCATAATGAAAAACATACTCAAACGTTCCAAATAAAATAATAGCCGTTACTAAAGCGGAAACAATTGAAATTATTATTTTTTTCTTACGCCATTTTTTATTGAAAGTTTTTAAAATAGAGGCTTTATTATCTGCTGGAATATAGAGTTCATGTTTCATTAGCTCATAATCCTTTTGACATTTTTCACAATACTGTAAATGCTGGTCTACCATTTCTTTTGTATCTTGACTAACTACCTCATCAACATAAAGAGGTAAAACATCTTGAATGATTGTGCATTTAATCTCTTTCACGATTCATCTCCTCCATATACTCAATAATTTGTTTCCTCGCTCTGTAAAAGGTCACCCTTGCCCATCCTGCGCTTTTTCCAAAGAGTCTCCCTATCTTCTCATAAGGCAATTCGCCAAAAGTGCGTAGTGAAAAGACTTCCTTATATGGCTCATCCATCAAGTGAAGAAACTGATGAACAGCAAAGGCATCTTCCTCATTCATCAAATGCTTTACAATTTGCACACCTGTACTTGGTTCTTCTATTAAATCTGAATCTATTTCTCTTTTCTTTTTTTTGTAATGTGAGAAATATGTATTTTTTGCAATTGTAAAAAGCCACGCTCGAATATCTTTAGAACCATCGAATTTTTCAATTGCCTTTAAAGCTTTAAAAAAAGCCTCTTGAGTAATTTCTTCAGCTATACTTTCATCGTTACTTAAAGATTTGATAAACAAATAAACGTCTTGGAAGTATTCGTGATAAATTTCCTCAATGTCCACCTCTTTTCACCCCCGTCACTTATATAACTCCTAGAATTTAATTGCGTTACAAAAAATATTTAAAAATTTTAAAATTAGAGCAATTATTTTATTTTCTTGATGAAATATTCCCCAATTGACGGCCATGACGGCCATACCTGTTACATAGTCAAAAACGTTTAGAACAAATAAGGTAGTAATTATCTCCAACCTCATTTTCTGCATAATAAAAACCTCCCACAATGATTTGTGGAAGGTTTTTATTATGCACACCTGTTGTAGATGTGCTTATTATAATGTTATTTTTTAATTGTTTTCTTTAAATTTGAAATTAT
>DATMJF010000052.1:0-5062 GCA_035554455.1 Rummeliibacillus sp. | reverse complement strand
CATTGAAATAACTGTGAGTCCTTAAAAATGCATTCACTGAAAAAGTATTTTAATACAAATATAAATAATATTAATCTGTTTTCTGTATGATGTGGAAATAGCTTCGCTTTCCGCGGGCGAGCGTTGAGCCTCCTCGGCAGTGAACTGCCTGGGGGTCTCACCTGTCTCGCTTTCCCGCAGGAGTCTTCGCTAATTCCACATCTACAAATATAGCTTACAAGATTTTTATAATAAATTTTCATCTATTTTTACTTTTTTACTGCCTGCACTACGTTCCTGTCGGGCTTTCAGCTCAAGCTTTCCCGTAGGACTCTAATGAACCTCACTGAATTAGCCTCGCACGAAGGAAATGCGAATGCATTTTCGAGAACTCGCCGTCTGCAGCGAAGCAATAAACAACATTGGTTATCATTAAATGTTTGTATATTTTTTATGAATTTTGCATTATTAAATTGATTCATTTTGCAAATTATCAGTTCTACTTTATTTACTGATAGTAGAATTTTTAGGTATATAATATTCCTCTATAAATTTCGTCGTTGTTACGCCACTATTAAACTGTTCGTGCTTTACAACATCTAATAGCATCGGGATATTCGTTTGAATCCCTTCGATGACATAGTTGGATAGTGCATCTATTAATCTTTCACATGCCTCTTTCCTAGTCGAAGCCCAAACGATCAGTTTGGCAATCATTGGATCGTAAAATGGAGTAACTACGCTACCTGTTTCGACTGCCACTTCATGGCGAATGCCATCGCCTGTTGGTAAAACTAGCCTTGTAATCGTTCCTGGTGAAGGGAAAAATGTAACCGGATGCTCTGCATAAATTCGTACTTCGATTGCATGACCATTTTTCTTTAAATCTTGTCTAGTAATCGTTAAAATTTCATCATTTGCAATTTTTAATTGCTCTTCTACTAAATCGAGTCCTGAAATTTCTTCTGTAACAGGGTGCTCGACTTGTAATCTTGTGTTCATTTCTAGAAAATAGAAGTTTTGCGCACCGTCTACTAAAAATTCAATCGTTCCTGCATTCGTATAGCCGATTGTTTTCGCCGCATTCACTGCTGCATCAAGCATTTTTTCACGAGTTTCTTGTGAAATAAAAGGAGATGGTGCTTCCTCTACAACTTTTTGATTTCGACGTTGAATGGAACATTCCCTTTCAAAAACTGGAATAATATGTCCATGGTGATCTGCTAAAATTTGCACCTCTACATGATGTGGATCGGCAATAAATTTTTCGATAAACATCGTGCCATCTCCAAAAAAGCTTTGTGCACGTTTTTGATTTCCTTCAAATGCGTTTCGAAGTTCAACTTCATCATGAACGAGTTGCATCCCAATTCCACCACCACCGGCTGATGCTTTTAACATGACGGGATAACCAATTTCATGGGCGATTTTCGCTGCTTCTTCTGTATCTGCAATCGGTTCATTGACACCTTCTACTATGGGTACGCCAGATGCTGCCATTGTTCTGCGCGCTTCTAACTTACTACCCATTGCATCAATGACTTCTGATTTAGGACCAATAAATATGAGTCCTGCTTCCTCTACTTGCTTTGCAAATGTGGCATTTTCAGATAATAATCCATAACCTGGATGAATCGCTTCAGCTCCAGTCTTTTTTGCCACATCAAGAATTGCTTCTATATTTAAATAACTATGTGATACAGGTGGCTTCCCAATACAGTAGCTTTCTGTTGCCTCTTTTACATACAAACTTTCTGAATCTGCCTCTGAATAAACTGAGACTGTTTCAATTCCTAGTCTTTTACATGTTCGGATTATCCTTCTTGCAATCTCAGCTCGATTTGCAATAAGTACTTTTTTAAACATAACGAAACCTCCTCATTGTAGTGATTTTGTAAATCCTTCAAACTGTTCTCGTAGCTTAAATTTTTGGATTTTTCCTGAAGCTGTCATTGGATACTGATCGACAAAGTAAATATAACGAGGGATTTTATGGCGTGATATCTTCCCATCACAAAAGGCTCGAATTTCTTCTTCAGTTACTGTTTGGCCGTCCTTTAAAATGATCCAGGCAGCTGCCTCTTCCCCGTACTTTTCATCTGGAACACCCGCAATCTGTACGTCTAGTACTTTAGGATGTTGATATAAAAATTCTTCAACCTCACGTGGATAAATATTTTCACCACCTCGGATAAACATGTCTTTAAGTCTTCCAGTCACCCGGACATATCCATTTTCATCCATCGTGCCAAGGTCTCCTGTATGCAACCAGTTATCTTCATCAATTGCCTCTCTTGTAGCATCAGGGTTTTTATAATATCCCTTCATAACAACATAACCGCGGGCACAAATTTCACCTTGCTCACCTCGAGGAATTTCAGTATTTGTACCAGGCTCTGTAATTTTCACTTCAACATTTGGTAAAGCACGACCAACTGTCTCCACCTTTAAATTAAGTGGATCCTCTGTTCTTGTTTGTGTTAATACAGGTGAGGATTCAGTTTGACCATAACAAATCGTTATATCTTTCATTCCCATAATATGAATGACATCTTTCATTACTTCAACCGGACAATTGGATCCAGCCATTACACCCGTACGTAGAGAAGATAGATCGAATTCCTGAATGTTCGGTAAATTCAACTCGTTTATAAACATCGTTGGTACACCATGAAGTGCTGTACATTTTTCCTTTTCAACAGTACGTAATACTTTTTCTGCGTTGAATTCCTGCACTGGTACCATCGTTCCACCTGCAGAGACGATTGCTAACGTACCAATCACACATCCAAAACAATGGAAAAATGGAACTGGAATACAAAGTCTATCATCATGTGTAAGTTTCATACACTCCGCAATATTAATCGCATTATTGATTAAATTAGAATGACGTAACATTACACCTTTTGGGAAACCTGTTGTACCGGATGTATATTGAATATTAATAACATCATCGTAGGATAGGGATTTTTTTCGTTCTGAAAGTTGTTCATCCGAAATCATTTGACCATTTGCTAAAAATTCTTCATAGTTAAACGTACCAGGATAGTGTTTATCACTTATTACAACAACGGTTTTCAAGAGTGGTAAACGAGCACTTTCAAGTTGTCCAGGCTTACTTGTTTTTAACTCTGGACATATTTCGTAAAGTGTTTCGATAAATGAGTAGTCCCGAAACTGATCAATTAATACAATTGCACGTGAATCAGATTGCTTCAATAAATACTCTAACTCTGAAGTACGGTAATTTGTATTAACGGTCACTAGTGGGGCTCCCATTTTCCCAGATCCAAATTGTAATCCTGGCCATTCTGGTACATTTGTCGTCCAAACTGCAAAATGGTTACCTTTTTCTAGACCGATTGCCATTAAGGCTTTTGCTACCTCATCAACATGCTGGTTAAACTGTGCATAATTCATCCTTAAATCACGATCCGCATAAACAAGTGCTTCTCTTTCCGGATCCAACGCCACTTTTTCCTCCAACAACTCGCCAATCGTTTGATAAACCAGTTCTGCCATACAAATTCCCCCTATTTATTCACTTGCTACAAAACTAACAACCTAAAATACGAGAAATGACAACCCTTTGAATCTCAGAAGTTCCTTCACCAATTTCCATTAGCTTAATATCACGTAAATGACGTTCTACATCGTATTCCGCCATATAACCGGATCCCCCGTGAATTTGAATGGCTTGATTACATGTTCTAAAGCCCATTTCAGAAGCAAACAGTTTGGCAAATGCAGCTTCTTTCTTAAATGGCTTACTATGATCTTTTAACCAAGCTGCCTTCATCACCATATTGCGTGCTAACTCAATTTCCATCGCCATATCCGCTAATTTAAAGCTAATTCCTTGGAATTTGGAAATAGATTGACCAAATTGTGTGCGTTCTTTTGAGTACTGTAATGCTTTATCAAATGCCGCTTGTGCAATCCCAACCGATAGTGCTGCAATGGAAATACGTCCACCATCTAAAGTGTTTAAAAACTGACCAAATCCTTTTTTCTCATCACCTAATATGTTTTCTTTTGGTACACGGACATTCTCAAGGATGATTTCACATGTATTCGATGCACGAACACCCATTTTTTTATAATCAGAGCGAATTGTTACTCCCGATGTGTCAGTTGGGACAATAATGGCCGTAATAATATTTTTTCCTTTTTCATTTTGACCTGTGACAGCTGTTACAACGATTTGGCGAGCATATTCAGCATTTGTAATCCAGCATTTCTCTCCGTTAATCACCCATTCGTCACCATCTAGGTACGCTTTAGTTCTTGTACCACCTGCATCAGAGCCGGCATTTGGTTCTGTTAATCCAAATGATCCTAGTGTCTGCCCTTGAGCCATTGGGACTAAAAATTCTTGCTTTTGCTCTTCTGTACCAAAGTTATAAAATGGAGTTGCACCTAAACTTACAGCGGCTGCATAACTTAATCCTGTACCGCCACAAGCACGGCCAATTTCTTCAACAGCTAGTGCATATGAAATTGTATCACCACCTGAGCCACCGTACTGTTCAGGAAACGGAATTCCGAAAAGTCCTAAATCAGCCATTTTATCAAAGCTTTCTTTTCTGAAAGTATGTGTTTCATCAAGTTCACGTGCATGTGGTTCAATTTCTGCCTTTGCAAAATCACGTACCATATCACGAATCATTTGTTGTTCTTTAGTTAATTCAAAATTCATGTTCAATTCCCCTTCCATTTCCCCTATTATTTTTGTGACCGACTAGTCGGTTTTTAAATCTGTTTATAAACCCCTTATTTGGTTGCTACATTAACTAGTAAATGTTGAAGTGATAATGCTTCTTCATAACCTTTATCTGTTAGAATTCCTCTAAGTATTAAATCATTAAAATACAAGGTTATTTGTTCCATTGATAATGATCCATTTTGTCGGTACCATTTATACGTCCAGTTAACTAATCCGATAATTGCCATAGTTGTGATCGTTGTAGAAATTTCTTTTCGAAAATATCCACTCTCCTTTCCATCTTCTATTACTTGTTCGATTAACTTTCGGTACTCAGTGCGTTTCTCTTTCATGATCAGTTTATAATCTGGTGGTAAA
>DATMJF010000051.1:0-4909 GCA_035554455.1 Rummeliibacillus sp. | reverse complement strand
ATTTGGATTCTTTTTTATTTGTTTAAGCTATGTTAATCAAGACTGTTTATATTTGAATACTAAGAATAAATGTTCTGTAATAGGCATAAGAATATTTGCTCGGAGGCGATTTGAATGAAAGAGTTCGATATTATCTGTGAAATCTCAAAACTAAATCATACTGAAAACAACGCATTGTTCACTGTGATGAAATAAACGTCATTCGATTTGGTGAGTTTTATGATTTTAACTAACACAAAGGTTCTTGGGAATATTTGTAGAATAATTATCTGTAATAGATGAAATAAATAAATTGTTTGTTATTCAGTTACCGTTGCAGAAGCGTTAAATAAGAAAAAATATATTATTAACGAAAGGAGATGATTTCTTGGTTAGTTTTTTGGAGAACATATTCCAAGTATCGGCAATAATACTACTCCTATGTTCAATCTATTATTATAGACATTTTAAAAAAATTAAGAGAGAAAGAAAACTAACTTTATTTGAATTGTCGATTTTTGTAATAACTCAAGTTGCATTATTTCTTTGTGCAGGTAGTTATCTACTTCTTCTTTTGGATAAAAGTTAATCAGTTTTAGAAATAGGGGGAGTTTGATAAACATAAGTACCACAAAACAAAGTAAAATAATCAGAGTTGACCTATAAAGTAGGTACAACTCTATTTTTTGCGCAAAAAAATAACAATGTAATTTAACATAGCCTTTGTATAAAGTGAAGTAATCTGATCCAAGGGAAAACCTCTTTTCTTTGAATTGTTGTGTGGTAACTTAATTCTACAAGAAAAGGTCTTTCCTTTTGCGCCGTCTGTAGCGGAACATCCAAGTCTGAATATTGAAAAGCACTTGCGTTAAAATGTTTGTATTTATAAAAAATAAAACCAAAATAGATTTATGAAATTGATTCAAATGAATTAATTTCATAATTCAAAAATTTGATAAAAAACACGAACATTTAATACGCCATTGTTATATGCCATATCTATTAGAACATTATCTATCAAGCGGAAGATGGCGACTCCTGCGGGAAAGCGAGACAGTTGAGACCCCGCAGTGAAGCACACGGTACGAGCTTCCGAGGAGGCTCAACGCTCGCCCGCGGAAAGCGCCATCTGGAGCGGCATACTAAGTAAATACTTGAAATGAAATGTTATCCGAATTATTGAATTGTTTAATAAGAAAATATTCATTTTTTTTAACTAGAAAAGCAATTATGAAATTGATTCAAATATAGAAATCTTGAATAATCGTTTTTATTTTTGTCCATTAGGTGTATCAGCAGATGCAACAAGAATGGAATCCAATCAATATGATATTGATTATTTCGTTCCATACCAACTTTCAGCTAATTGAGTTTGTTTAATAAAGCTAACGACTGATTTCGTACACTTTATAGCTTTATTTAATATCTAAGAAACGAGAGAAGCGAGAAATGATAAAAAGTGATATATTTAAATAGGAAGAAACTCAAAAGATAGAAGGTTGGACATCAATAATGAACGAGCAATTAGCAGATTGGATTACGCGTTTTCAAAAGGAGAAAGATATCGAAGCTCTTGCAAGCTTAAAAGACTATTGTTTCGATATGATTGAACCTTTAATTACGGAATTTACGGAGAAATATGGTGAAGATGCGGGAGAATTATTACGATTAAAATGGGATAAGAGATTTTATTTTATTTTTACGAAGTATCAATTGAATGTTGGCTTGCCTTTAGACACCTTTGTCAGAAATACGTATCGCTTTTATTTTATGCAGGTTTTAAAAAAGGCTGGTTATTTAAATAGATAGTAGGGTTGCGTTAGTGAAACACTAAGCATATAAAAACCCTGGCTCGTTTAAGAACGAGTCAGGGTTTTTGTATGTTATTGATAAATAAGATCTTCTGCTAGATGGGTAAATACTTCACCGATAATTGATTCTTCGTCATAAACAGAAGAACCTGTATTTTCCTCAGGTTGAGCAAATGGAATTTGAGCAATGATATTTGTATGAAGTTCATCTGCTAATTTTTCGGCACCACCTTGACCGAATAGATAATTCTTTTCACCATCTGAATTTTCAAAGTAAGCCATGTTTTCAACAACACCAAGAATCGTATGTTTGGTATGTTGAGCCATTAAACCTGCACGAGAAGCCACATGAGAAGCGGCGTTGTGAGGTGTTGTCACAATTATTTCTTGTGCTTGCGGAATCATTGCTGCCACATCAATGGCAACATCTCCTGTACCGGGTGGTAAATCTAGTAGGAGATAATCTAATTCGCCCCAAACTGTGTTGACAAGGAAATTGCGAATCCATTTGTTGAGCATTGGGCCACGCCACATGACAGGTTGGTTATCATTTGTAAAAAAGCCCATCGACATGATTTTCACACCATCGCTCACAACAGGAATCGCTGTTTGGTCAAGCATTGTTGGTTTTTGATCGGTCTTCATCATAGCAGGAATACTAAAACCATAAATATCTGCATCTAAAATACCTACACTTTTTCCAAGACGGGCAAGGGCTACCGCTAAATTAATCGTAACAGTCGACTTACCGACACCGCCTTTACCACTGGTAACTGCAATAAATTTGACACCAGAATTGGGTAGAAGCATCTTAGGCATACCTTTATCTGTCACATTTTGTGATTTTAAAGAAGCTGTTAAACTGCGACGTTCGTTATCTGTCATAGAACCAAATTTGATCGAGACACTCGAAGCACCAATTTCTTTTAAAGCTTGATTAATATCTTGTTGAATTTTTGCTTTTAATGGACAACCTTGAATGGTTAAGATAACGTCAAGTGAGATATCCGTACCGTCAACTTGAATATTGCGAACCATATTCAAGTCGACGATGCTTTTATGAAGTTCCGGGTCATCAATTTTCTTCAGTGCATTTAAAATGTTCTCGTTTGTTAGCATATATGAAACCTCCTTACTATTTTAAGCCTTTGCCAAGCCCTTTTAAGAAGTGAATGCCAAAGTTTAGGGCACGATTGGTATCAGGATCTTTTAACAGTTTTACCATCTTGAAGACACTAACTTTTTCATTAGACTCTACCGCTTTGTTTGCTTCATTTAAGCCAATATTTAAACTCTCAACAAGTTTTGTTGTCGTTTCTGGATTCATTTCAGATAATACTCCAGCAACTCCCATTAAGTTGTTGATGATATTAGTAACAGGCTTACGAGTCAATTGACCAAGTGCAATATGAGCTACTTCTTCTTTTGCTTCAATTAGTTTTGTAGCTGCTTCAAGTGCTCCGATATCATTTAACTCTGCCATGATAGTAAAGACTTGATTAACAGTTTCTTCATTCTCAGAAAGTAGTTGTTTTAAATTCTCTAGCTTTTGTTCCTTAAGTTGTTCTTCTGTTAATTGTTGTTTATTTATTGTTGTAATTGGTTTAGCCATTCTATCACTCCCCTTCGTTAATTGTTGTTAAGTGAACGTAGCCAGGACGATTCCATTTACGTTGTACTTCAACACCATTTTGTGGATGACGTTTTTTATAACGTGGGTTAGTTCTAGGAAGTGGATTTTTTCCTTTTCGTTTCAATACTTCAACACGTACTTTGGTTTGTTTGTAAGCCGGTGTAGATGTACGGATGTCTGCAGCCGGACCTGTTAAGAAGTTGATTGCTGAATCTTTGCTAACAGAGTTCATTGGTATGAATAGTTCATTACCTTGTACGCGATCTGTTACTAGGGCATTTAGTTTTAATGCGCCGTATGGAGAAACTAAACGAAGAAGTGCTCCATCTTCAATGCCGCGTTCTTTTGCTAATTCTGGTGATACTTCAACGAAAACCTCAGGTACTTTCGATTGAATACCTTTTGATTTATTTGTCATGTTTCCTTCGTGGAAGTGTTCAAGCACACGACCGTTGTTAATATGACAGTCATATTGTGCTTCAAATTCAACAGGTTTTACCCAATCATATAAAGCAAAACGAGCTTTTTTGTCAGGGAAGTTAAAACCATCTTCATATAGTAAAGGTGTATCTTTACCATCAAGGCTACCCCAACAGAAGCTACCCCAATCTTCTAATACATCATAGTTGGCTTGAGCAAAGATTGGAGAAAGACTAGCCATCTCAGCAAAGATTTCACTTGGGTGGCTGTAATTCCAATCTGCACCTAGGCGACGAGCTACTGCTTGAAGAATTTCCCAATCGGCTTTTGATTCCCCAAGCGTTGGTAATACTTGATATAGACGTTGAACACGACGTTCTGTATTTGTGAATGTACCTTCTTTTTCAAGAGATGGTGCTGCAGGTAAAATAACATCTGCGTATTGTGCTGTACGTGATAGGAAACAATCTTGTACCACAAAAAAATCTAATTGTGAAAGAACTTCATCTATATGGTTTGCATTACAGTCTACAAGCGCCATATCTTCTCCAACTAAATACATAGCTTTCATTTTACCTTCCATAATCGCATCTAACATTTCCATATTATTACGACCAGGTTGTGGTTGGATTTTTACACCATATGCTTCTTCAAACTTTGAACGTTCATTATCGTTTGTTACTTTTTGATAACCTGGTAATAGGTTTGGAAGTGTACCCATGTCACAAGCACCTTGCACGTTGTTATGACCACGAAGAGGGTAGGCACCTGCACCAGGACGACGATAGTTACCAGTTGCTAAAAGAAGATTTGAAATAGCAGCTGATGTATCAGAACCACCTGTATTTTGTGTAACACCCATACCCCAAAGAATACAAGTACCGTCTGCATCACGAATCATTTCAGCAACGTTAATCAGTGTTTCTTTTGAAATACCCGTTTTTTCTTCTGCATATGCTAGTGTGTATTTTTCAAGCACAACTTTGAAATCATCGAAGAAATTCACGTTTTCTTTGATGAAGGCTTCATCATGCCAACCTTGATCAATCAAGTATTTTGTAACGGC
>DATMJF010000050.1:0-4995 GCA_035554455.1 Rummeliibacillus sp. | reverse complement strand
GGGCGAACCGACGAGCCTCCTCCCTACGCTGTGGGGTCTCTCTGGCTCGCTTTCCCGCAGGAGTCTTCGCTGATTCCACTTCAACAATAATTGCATAATCACAAAATTTTATTATAAAAATTCATATATTTTGACTTTTTCAGTAGCCTCTAGCTTTCCCGCAGGACTATGAATGAACTTCACTGAATTAACATCACACGAAGAAAATGCGAATGCATTTTCGAGGACTCGCCATCTTCCGCTTCATAGACATTGTTCTAGTAGATATGGCATATAACAATGGCCAATTTAACGTTAGTGTTTATTATCAAATCTTTGAATTATAAAATTGATTCAAATGGATAATAAAATAGAAAATTATAGTAACAAAAAAGAATTCGCTCCCTTTCCGCGGGTGAACCGACGAGCCTCCTCGGCTGGCTCGCTTTCCCGCAGGAGTGTCGCGAATTCTTTTTGATTCAAATATCTTATTCATATCATCAATTTTAGTGCATTTTTAAAGGCTTTATCGATTTAGGACAGTACCTTTAAGTTTTATCTTATAGACATTTTAAATTTTAAGAATAATTCGTTGTATTCTCCGATTTTTTCTTTACCTAAATTTTTATAAACATGAAGTTTATTTCGCACTTCTTTTGAAGGATAGTAGCGTTCATCATTTACCACTTCAGGATCCAATAATTTAAGTGCTGCTTTGTTAGGTGTAGAGTAACCAACATAATCAGCATTTTGAGCAGCTATTTTTGGATCACACATGAAGTTAATGAATTTCAGAGCACCTTCATAGTTTTTGGAAGTTTTTGGTATGACCATATTATCAAACCATAAGTTGGATCCTTCTTTAGGAACGCTGTATGTTAAATCTTCGTTTTCAGACATCATATCAGCAGCTTGGCCAGACCAAGTTAAGGCAACTTCAGCATCTCCATTAATCATCATTTGTGTAACTTCATCGCCAATAACTGCTTTTACATTTGGTGCCATCTTGATCAATTTGTTAGTAGCTGCATTTAACTCATTACTATCTGTTGAGTTAAGTGATTTACCCATACTATTTAATCCAACACCCATTACTTCACGCGCACTATCGACTAAAATTACTTTACCTTTTAATGACGGATCCCATAATTCATCCCAACTATCAAAATTGTGACCTTTTATAAGTTTGGGGTTATAAACAATGCCTACTGTACCCCAGAAATAGGGAATAGAGTATTGGTTATGTTTATCAAAATCCAAGTTTAAGAAATCTGGATCAATGTTTTTTAGATTTGGAATTTTACTGTGATCAATTTTCTTCAGTAAATGGCGCTCTTTCATTTGCTCAATCGTATATTCAGATGGAACAGCGATATCATAATTTGTCCCACCTTGTTCGATTTTCGTCATCATTGCTTCATTAGAATCGAATGTTTCATAGATTACATGAATGCCTGTTTCTTTTTCAAACTTTTTAAGCAAAGCTGGATCGATATATTCTCCCCAGTTGTAGACAGTTAATATGTCTTTACCAGATTTACCTGATGTTGTATCCATAGCATGTGCAGTATACATAAGAATCCCGCACACAAGTAAAATACCGATGGTTGCTCGTACTAAGGATTTCATTTATGAGCCCCCGTTCTTGTTTGACGATTTGTAATAAAGTAATAACCCAATACAAGGATTAATGTTACAAAGAATACTAAACCAGAAATGGCGTTAACAGTTAGAGAAACCCCTGCTCTTGCCATTGAGTAAATTTCCACAGATAAAGTACTAAATCCATTACCAGTAACGAAGAATGTTACAGCAAAATCATCTAAAGAGTAAGTTAATGCCATAAAGAAACCAGCGAAAATTCCAGGTTTGATAAATGGCAAAATAACACGTGTTAATACATCTCGACGACTTGCACCTAAGTCTAATGCTGCATCAATTAGGGATGAACTCATTTCTTGTAATTTTGGTAATACCATTAGAACAACGATTGGAATACTAAATGCTGCATGAGATAGTAAAACAGAAGTAAAGCCTAATTTAACCCCAACCATCGTAAATAAAATTAAGAAAGAAGCGCCAATAATAACGTCGGGGCTAACGATCAAAATATTATTTAATGATAAAAGTGTATTACGAAGTTTGCGGTTACGAACCGCAATGATGCCGATTGAACCAAGAGTTCCAATAATTGTTGAGATTAAAGCAGAGAGCAAAGCTACGACAACGGTATTGATCAAAATAACTATTAGTCTAGAATCATGGAAAACATCTTTATAATGACTTAAAGTAAACGATTTAAAGTTCGTCATGGAATCGCCACTATTGAAAGAATAAAATACTAGGAACAGAATCGGTGCGTAAAGAACGACAAAGACGAAGGTCAAGTAGAGTTTCGATCTTTTATTTAGTTTTTCCATTACGAGCTGCTCCTTTCTGTCTTTCACCAGTGATTAACATGATGATAAACATAAAGATGATTAGGAAAACAGCGATTGTTGAACCCATTCCCCAGTTTTGCGTTGTTAAGAATTGTTCTTCAATTGCTGTACCGAGTGTAATAACACGGTTACCAGCGATTAATCGAGTAATCATGAAAAGAGATAGGGAAGGGATAAAAACAGCTTGTACCCCTGATTTAATACCATTCATCGTCAAAGGAATAATTACCCTTCGTAATGTTGTTAATTTAGAAGCCCCTAAATCACGTGAGGCATCAATTAATGCGGGGTTGAGTTTATCGAGTGCATTGAAAATTGGCAAAATCATAAATGGAATAAAGATATATACAGAGACAAATACGAATGCATAATCTGTAAATAAAATTTGTTGATTTGGTAGTCCGATTGCTTTAGCAAATGCATTAATCGGACCCTTATTACCGAAAATACCGATAAATGCATATGTTTTTAATAGTAGATTTATCCATGAAGGAATAATAATCAATATAAGCCAAAGCTGCTTATGCTTCATTTTCGTAATCAAATAAGCTGCTGGATACGAAACTAATAATGAGAATAATGTAATTAGGAAGGCATACCAGAACGAGCTTAATGTCATTTTTAAATAAACACTAGTAAAGAAATTTTTATAGTTTTCTAAAGTAAAATGACCATGCAAATCTAAAAGAGAATAGTAAACTACTAAAAGAATTGGTGCAATAACAAAGAAGAGAATCCAAATATAATAAGGAATGAGTGAAAGTAAATTCCCCTTTTTACGCATTATCTTCTTCCCCATATGACTCTAAACGTCTATCAAAATCTTCTTCTGATTCGTTTAATCTCATAACGTGAATTGCTTCTGGATCAAAGTCTAAGCCGATTTTTGCACCAACATCTGCTTTTTTCAATGAGTGTACAAGCCATTCATTGTTATCCTGATCATAAGTAGAAAGTTCATAGTGTACACCACGGAATAGCTGTGTATCTACTTTAACAACAAGTTTACCTTTATCAATATCTGTAATCTCTAAATCTTCTGGGCGAATAACGATGTCAACTTTTTCATTAGAATTTAATCCTTGGTCAACACATTCAAAGGTTTTACCAGCGAATGTAACCTCAAAATCTTTTATCATCGTACCTGGTACAATATTGGATTCACCTATGAAATCAGCTACAAAGCGATTAATTGGTTCATCATAAATATCAACAGGAGATCCACTTTGCTCTATATGACCTTCATTTAAGACGAAGATTTCATCTGACATTGCGAGTGCTTCTTCTTGGTCATGCGTGACGAAGACAAATGTCTTACCTAAACGTTGTTGTAATTCACGAAGTTCATATTGCATTTCCGTACGAAGCTTTAAATCTAGTGCGGAAAGTGGTTCATCTAATAGGATGATTTCAGGGTCATTGACAATTGCTCGTGCAATCGCAACACGTTGACGTTGACCACCAGACATTTCCGAGATTTCACGTTGACTGTAGCCGGCTAAGTTTACGAATTTTAATGCTTCTTCTACTCTTTTTGTAATCTCTGCATTGCCTACTTTCTTAATACGTAAGCCAAATGCTACATTTTCAAACACATTTAAATGCGGAAATAGTGCATAGTCTTGGAATACAGTATTAACTTGTCGCTCATTTGCAGGAACATTATTAATTTTTTTACCATTAAAATAAATAGAGCCGCTTGTTGGTTCCATAAAACCAGCGATCAGACGTAGAATGGTTGTTTTACCGCAGCCTGAAGGTCCGAGTAAGGTATAAAATTTACCACGTTCCATTTCAAAGCTGATATCCTTTAATACAACAGTTCCGTCGCTAAATGATTTTGAAACACTATCAAAGCGAATAATTGCGTTTTCCGACATTTACGGTCCTCCTAAGCTACAAGTATGATTCAGTTGCGACAAGTAAAATCTCCGTCTTGCCTGCATAATCATTGAACAATTGATGATTATCTGAAGCGTCAAAGTAGATTGTATTTCCTTTAGCTGCAACAAATGATTGTTTACCTAATACAAGTCGTACACGACCCTCTAGCACATATATAAAGGTTTCGGATAGAGATGGCTCAAATTGTTTGAACTCGCCATGTTCTTCGAAAGTAATCATGACAGGCTCAATTTCTTTTTCATTTGAAGTTGGAATAAGCCATTCTATACTATACTTTTTTTCCTCATCTGTATAAATGTTGTGGTTTTCCTTGGTGTATACGACCTTCTTATCTTCAACATCATCATCAAAGAATTCTTTTGGTGTTGAACCAAGGACTTCTAATAATGCGAAGAGTGTTTCGATTGAAGGAGAGTTTAAATCTCTTTCTAGTTGAGAAATGTATCCTTTGCTCAAATCTGTTCTTTCGCCCAATTCTTCTTGGGTAAGGCCCTTTTTTAGACGAAGTCGTTTAATTTTTTTGCCGATTTGCATCTATTGTACTCCTCAACTTGTTTTCTATTGGTTAACTTGCAGTTAATTAAGTTTACTTTTGCCTAACTTGGAGTAACAAAAGTTTACTGTTACAAAACTTTTAGTTTACTAAAACGCTATCTATTATACAAAATTG
>DATMJF010000049.1:0-2114 GCA_035554455.1 Rummeliibacillus sp. | reverse complement strand
GATGTAAATCGTTTAACACTTTTAAGTTGTTTGAAGTCTTGTGAAGTTTGTGTTTGTGATTTAGTTGATGTTCTAGGGTTATCACAGCCTGCAGTAAGCCAGCAATTAAAAAAATTAGAAGAGGCGGGGATTATTACAGCTCGAAAAGTCGGTACGTGGAAGCATTACCGACTGGTTGAAGAGCAATCACCTATCATTCGAAAAGTTCTTGAAGAATTAGATGATAAACCAACTTGCCAATGTGGAAATTGTGGGGTTGAAGCATGAACAAACAATCATTAACAAAACAACTTTCTTTTTTAGATCGATATTTAACTCTCTGGATTTTTGTCGCAATGGCAATTGGGATTGCAATTAGTTTACTTATTCCCAATTTTAAAGAGGTATTAGATGCTGCGAGTGTTGGTACAACAAGTATTCCGATTGCGATTGGATTAATTGTTATGCTGTATCCACCACTTGCCAAAGTAAGATATGAAGAAATTTGGCGTGTCTTCAAAGATGTAAAAGTTTTAGCACTTTCCTTATTCCAAAACTGGATACTAGGTCCATTTTTAATGTTCTTCTTAGCCATCATTTTCTTACATAATTATCCTGAATATATGGCGGGATTAATCATGATTGGCTTGGCACGTTGTATTGCGATGGTTATTGTATGGAATGACTTGGCAAAAGGTGACCCTGAATACGTGGCTGGCTTAGTTGCATTTAACTCCATCTTTCAAATTATCATGTATCCCGTATTTGCATGGCTATTTTTAAATGTAATGCCAGGGTGGTTCGGACTTGATACATTCAATGTTTCGATTTCTATTTGGGAGATTACAAAAAGTGTACTGATTTATCTGGGTATTCCGTTTGTAGCTGGTATACTAACTCGTTTGATTGGTATCAAAATAATGGGTAAGGATGCTTATGAGAAAAAACTTTTACCTAAGATTTCTCCATTAACTCTTATTGCATTATTGTTTACGATTGTGATGATGTTTGCACTAAAAGGTGACAAGATCGTGGAATTGCCATTAGATGCACTTCGCATTGCGGTACCATTATTCATTTACTTCATTATTATGTTTGTTGTGTCTTTCTTTGCATCTAGAAAAGCAGGGGCAGGCTATCCAGTGACAGCGGCTCTTTCTTTCACAGCTGCAAGTAATAACTTTGAATTAGCCATTGCTGTCGCGATTGCCGTATTTGGTTTACATTCAGGAGCAGCTTTTGCAGCTGTCATAGGTCCTCTTGTAGAAGTGCCAGTACTTATTGGTCTTGTAAGTGTTGCCCTAAGATGGCAGAAAAAATATTTTAAAACAATCAAATTATAGGGAGAGTTCTGATGACAAAAACACTTTATTTCCTTTGTACAGGTAATTCATGCCGTAGCCAAATGGCAGAAGGTTGGGGAAGAAAGTTTCTTCCTGATAATTGGATTGTGAAAAGTGCAGGGATTGAAGCACATGGTGTTAATCCCAATGCGATTAAAGCAATGAAAGAAGTAGGGATCGATATTTCGAACCACACTTCTGATGTAATTGATATGGAAACATTAAATAACGCGACGCTTGTTGTCACACTTTGCGGTGACGCAGCGGATAAATGTCCGATGACCCCTCCACAAGTTCGTCGTGAACATTGGGGATTTGAAGATCCAGCCAAAGCAAAAGGTACAGAACAAGAAAAATGGAAAGTATTTCAGGATGTACGAGATGCGATCGGAGCTCGTATAGAACAATTTGTAGAGGAGCTAAACTAATGGAAATTTCAACTGAAGGAAAAAAATATTTAACGCAAGTTATCGAGGATTCAGAAGTAAAAACACTCCGCTTTTATGGTATCCCTGGTTGCTGCAGTGTGAATTTGGGTGTTGGATTAGAAGAGGCTCAATTAAATGATGAAGTAGTAATAATTGATGGTATCAAAGTAGCCATCGATCCAATTGTAAAAGCTCTATTAGAAGGCGTAACGATTCATGCAGAGGAAGAAAACGGGGAAATGGGGTTACTATTAGTCGGCTATACACCGACAAGCTGTTAGAAAGCTTAAATTTTTTTAGGTGTCTTATAAAGTGAACAACAAATAAATATGTAGCCTCGAGCTACTTATTTATTTGTTCAATA
>DATMJF010000048.1:0-6705 GCA_035554455.1 Rummeliibacillus sp. | reverse complement strand
ACTGTAAACTATTCTTTCTATTTTAGTATCTTTTGAATTTCTCCTTCAAAACTACTTGGTTTATCTTTTGAACCGAAACGTTGAACTACTTTTCCATCTTGGTCCACCAAAAATTTAGTGAAGTTCCATTTGATACTGTTTCCTAAAAAGCCTTTTGATTGTGATGTTAAGTATTTGAATAATGGATGTGCATCCTTTCCATTTACATTAACAATTTCATGCATAGGGAAAGTAACACCATATGTTAAACGACATTGTTCAGCAGCTGCTGTAGCAGAATCCACTTCTTGGTGGAATTGATTAGATGGAAAACCTAACACAACAAAATCATCTTGTTGATATTTTTTATATAATCCTTCAAGGTCTTCGAATTGTGGTGTAAAACCACATTTTGTTGCTGTATTAACAATTAGCAAAACTTTTCCTTTATAACGATCTAGACTATATTCGGTTCCGTCTTCTAATTTCACATTGATATCATAAATACTCATCTTGAATCACTCCATCTCATTTAATTGTTCTAACAACTTATTTAACTCGTGTAATCTTGATTTCAGTTCACCATCAAGTTCTACTAATGAATCACATTGAGATACTTTTTTGAGAATCTTATTTGTAATAACTTGCTCCTCTTTTTTCGCTTTTTCAGTCAATGACACAATCACAGCTCGCTTATCTTCAGTAGAAATTTCCTTTGTAATCCAGCCTTTGTTTACTAGCTTGTTTACTATCGGATTCAACGTTCCAATACCTAAACTTACTTTCTCACTCAGCTCTTTCACCAAAAGTTGATCTTGTTCCCATAATGCTAATAGCACCAAGTATTGTGGATAAGTTAAATCAAATTCTTCTAACACTTGACGGTACAATTTAGTAAACTGGTTCGATGCTTTGTATACCTCAAAACAAAGTTGATTTTCTAAATTAAATGCTTTACTCATCGATTATCTCCTTCAATTACATCGTATGCGATATACTTATTTTAATCTATATCGCGCACGATGTAAATTGATTTGTTTTGGATTCGTTTATTGCCTCTTCGATGGCGTTTTTTGCCATGGCTTGTTTTGTTGATTTTGTTGTGTTTATTACCTTTTGGGGTTATTGTATTCATCCAGTAATGAGCGCTTTCCATCTTTAAAATTCCTAATTCTATCTGGAAGCTATTGTCATCAACTACTCTACTCATATAAAATATATGCAATATTCCATAGGGGGTTCTGACATGTCCAATATTGAAGAATTAGTACATACTTTACCAACAACAGCAGTTTCTGATGCACTTGCTGGTACTACTAATATGAATGCTGCAATTAAACCTTTAAAGGATCAGTATCATATAGCTGGTCGTGCTGTTACAGTACGGTTACCAATCGGCGAGAATGGTGCTCTTTTAGAAGCTATTCGTATTGCACAGCCTGGTACTATATTAGTGGTAGACGCTAAAGGCGATACAAATCGTGCTGTAGCTGGAGATTTCGTTGTTTCTTTGATGAAAGGAATGGATATACAAGGGCTTGTCGTCGATGGAGTGATCCGAGATATTCAAGCGATTCGAGACCTAGACTTCCCTGTTTTTAGTTTAGGCACTACAGTAGCTGCTGGTAATAAATTTGGTGGCGGTGTCATTCAGGTTCCTATCGCAGTAGGCGGGATCAGCGTCCAACCAGATGATTTTATTATTGGAGATGCCGACGGTGTTGTCGTTATTCCTCACTCTCAAGTAAACGAAGTTGTTCAAAAAGCACAAAAGAAGATAGAAAAAGATGAAGCGCGTGCCCAATCGGTTACTGGTGGTAAAGATGAAATTATCACCTATTTAGATCAAACTTTAGGGAATGAGAAGGTATAGAAAATTGTTTTAATTAAAGAAAACCCATCCGTGTATCTTCTAGGATGGGTTTCACTACCTATAATAAATCAATTTATTTATTCAATAATAATTTCTCTGCATTCGTTTTTGAAGTTCTTACTTCAACCGTTAATGAACTCTTACCATAAATTGTTTTGATTAATAATGGAGCATCGCTCATATTTTGAAATCTAAAATCTAAGGTACCATATGAAACAGTGGCATCCCTTCCTTTTGGTACGTAGCCTACATTGATTGAATGATGATGTTTTTCTAAATATTTTACCTGTATTTGGTCAACTGCATTAAAAAGTGTTGAAGATGTTTGGCAAACGCCTCCGCCAATTCCCATCACAAGCTTCTTATTGATGATTTCAGGGGCAGGTTGGTATCCATTCTCTTTCTCCCTCGGTCCAACAAGCGTATTAAATGAAAAATAATCTCCTATCCCAACAATGACATTATTTAAAGCTTTTGCGGATAGTTCTATATTTTTATTTCTATTTTCTTTAGATGAATCAAAATAAGTGGTATAGGAAGCAACCGTCATTTCTCCAAGCGTTGATATTTCATCAGGATTATAATTACTATTGGTAATATATAATGGTAATTCAACGACTCCACCAATAATGGAAGTCTTCAATATTTTATCTACAAGTTCACTTTCTTTTAGAACAACTAAGGGATTACCTTTCAAAATTTCTCCATTTTCCCCTATTTTGTCAAGCTTCATCCTTTGGTCATAACCAGGAGTCGTTTCCGTCCCACTTGCTAATTCTTTTGCAATTTCCTTTATTTTATTTTCATATTCTTCATAATTTGTTTCGAACCATAGCTCTTTTGGAGAAAAAGTTTTAATGACTTCGGAACTATTTGGATCAACAATATTAATTACAGTTGGTTCTGTTTCTACAGTCTTCTTATTTTTACGATCTTTTGCATTTGCTTCAAGTTGTTGATCAATCTCAGATACCTTCTTATCTCCCTGTTCCTCATGTACCGATGTTTCAAGACAGCCTGACAATCCTACTGAACATATTAAAAATATGACAACAATCCATTTTTTCATCACAAACTTATTTCACACCTATCCATTAAATATTTTCACTTAGACATTCTATTCAAATCCATTTGAATCTGTGTGGACTCTTTTTTGACACATAATTTACAAATACTAAAATGTTTTATTACAAGTGAAAAAGGCAATCACTAAACTATGTCGATCAATTTGGAGGTAACCATATGGCTAATAAAAAGGATGAACAATTAAAAAAGTTTACAATCAATAACGAAAATAAGGCTGATTTAACTACAAATCAAGGTTTAAAAATGACGGAGGATGAGTTTTCTTTAAAAGCAGGTTTACGTGGGCCAACCCTAATGGAGGATTTTCATTTTCGTGAAAAAATGACCCATTTTGATCATGAGCGTATCCCAGAAAGAATTGTTCACGCTCGCGGTGTTGGCGCTCATGGTATATTTCAGCTTTATGAATCCTTAATAGAATATACCAAAGCAGATTTTCTAACAGATACATCAAAAATCACACCCGTATTTGTACGTTTCTCTACCGTTCAAGGATCGAAAGGATCAGCTGATACAGTTCGAGATGTACGTGGGTTCGCAACAAAATTTTATACAGATGAAGGAAATTTTGATTTAGTCGGTAATAATATACCCGTATTCTTTATTCAAGATGCAATTAAATTCCCTGATTTTGTTCATGCGGTTAAACCAGAACCAGATACCGATATACCACAAGGTGCAAGTGCTCACGATACATTTTGGGACTTTGTTGGACAAAATCCGGAAACAGCTCATATGGTAATGTGGCTCATGAGTGATCGTGCAATCCCTCGTAGTTTACGAATGATGGAAGGCTTTGGTGTGCATTCTTTCCGTCTTATAAATGCTGAAGGTAAAGCACATTTCGTGAAATTCCACTGGAAACCTAAACTAGGGTTACATTCTTTAGTTTGGGATGAAGCACAAAGAATTTCGGGAAAAAATCCGGACTTCCATCGCCAAGATTTATATGATGCCATTGATCAAGGTAAATATCCAGAATGGGAGTTGGGTTTACAAATCATCCCGGAAGAAAATGAACATCAATTTGACTTTGATATTTTAGATCCAACGAAAATATGGCCAGAAGAAGATGTTCCTGTAAAAATAGTTGGGAAATTGACTTTAAATCGAAATGTTGATAATTTCTTCGCAGAAACGGAGCAAGTCGCTTTTCATCCAGGTCATGTCGTACCAGGAATTGATTTCTCAAATGATCCGCTTTTACAAGGTCGCTTATTCTCTTATACGGATACTCAACTTTCTCGTCTTGGGGGTCCAAATTTCCACCAGATTCCAATCAATCGACCTGTTTGCCCTTTCACCAACAATCAACGTGATGGCATACATCAAATGGTCATTCACAAAGGACAAACTAGCTATCATCGAAATGCTTTAAATGACAATCAACCTGCTCCAGTTTCAGCTGATCAAGGTGGATATGAGCATTATCAAGAAAAAGTAGACGGGCGTAAAATTAGAGGCCGCAGTGAAAGTTTCCGTGATTTCTTCTCACAAGCGAAATTATTTTATAACTCTCTTGCTTCATATGAACAACAACATCTAAAAAACGCGCTTAGTTTTGAAATTGGTAAATGTAAATCAGAAATGGTGAAGATTAATGCTGTTGCAATTCTGAATCATATTGATCGACTAATGGCGCAAGAAGTAGCTGACACAATTGGTGTTCCATTACCTAAAGAAAATAATGAAGTGACATCAACTAAAAAATCTCCAGCACTTAGCATGGCCAATACAATTTTCAAAGCAGATACAAAGAAAGTGGCTATTTTATTGAATGGTAGACCAGATGAGAACCAATTAAGAGAATGGATGATGAAGTTATTAGAACGTAAAGTAAACTATAGTATCATCGATAAAAAAATTCATGACTTAAACTCTGTTGGAAAAGTTACAGATACTTATGAAACCGCAGATCCTAGTCTTTTTGATGCGGTATTATTAATAAGTAGTGAAACAGAAATCTCAACACCTGCTTTAGAATTCATAGAAACTGAATTTAAGCATTACAAACCGATCGCATTAGCTATTAGTCATCCTAAACCAATCGAATACAGCCGTGTAAAATTAAATGCTGCAGGAGTTTTTGATTTAACAAGCTCAATTATTGATCCATTTATTGAAGGAATTGCAAAAGGACGATTTTGGGAACGACAATTATAATATCTAAATAGATAAATCATTTTATACATCCGGATATTGATTTAAACCATACGTTAGTCATGCTCTAGCTTGATATATATACAACTTCAACGTATATTAGAAGTAAGAAATGAATAAATTAAAAAAGACCATTCGATGTAGTAGCACCGAATGATCTATTATAATAGTTAGTTCCCTTAAGGGGATTGGCTGTTAATGGTATTAATTGGTAATAACCCATCCGAGCCACGTAACTCAAGGATGGGTTATTTCTTTTGGTTAAACGCCAGAATAGAAACAATCAATGTTGCAAAAGCAATCGCAAACATCAATGCTTCAAATACTGACATTGGCATCACCTCCCGGCCCGCACAATGCGGGTAATACAGACTAGCAGGAGAGAGCCAACCACCCTTGAGTACCTATCTATTACATTTTTAATTATACTACACTCATGTTTAGTTTTATAATTTTAATTGGAATAAATTTATTTTTTTGATATATATTTGGTATACATTGTCCATCTTTTCGAAAGTTTTGTTAAAAATTACATTGGATTTGCATTTCCTTAAAAAGTAAATTGTATACTTTACATATAGAAAATGTATTGGAGGGTTGCTGATGGAAAAATCAAAAAGATTTATGTTTGAAGTGCAACAGATTGTTCCAAAAATACTACAGTGGTTTCTCAATATTTGTTTAATCACACTAGCTCTCTTTTTAGCTTGTTTGATGGTAAAGGAGCTCATCGTATTTTTCGATATACTTTTTAGCCACCACAAGACAGCTCGAGAACATGAAGTTTTCTTAGCCAATATATTAATCTTCTTCCTCTACTTCGAGTTCATCACGATGATTGTCAAATACTTCAAAGAGGATTACCACTTCCCTCTACGCTATTTCATCTATATTGGTATTACTGCCATGATTCGCCTTGTGATTATTGATCATTCCAACGCCAAAAACATGTTGCTTTATGGCTTTGTTATTCTTCTACTGATCATCAGCTACTTCATTATCAATATCACGCCGTTAGAACGTCCAAAGAGATTTTGGTATTGCAATCCGAAAGGAAAAAAGATTAATTGATGGCATTTACCATTTCGGAAATAGAACATGCATATTAATTTATTTGAATCAATTTCATAAATCCATTTCCGGTTATTAAATACGAACATTTCCACACATTAACTTTTCCATATTCAGATTTGGATGTTCCGCTACAGACGGCGCTTTCACGGGCTTGGCTTCAATCTCCTCGTCACTACGTTCCTGCGGGGCTTTCAGCTAAAGCTTTTCCCGTAGGAGTCGCCGTCTTTCGCTTCACAATGAACAAAATTGGATATCATTAAATGTTCGTATATTTCATATGAATTTTGCATTATGAAATTGATTCTGTATGTGTAAGAATAACAGAAAATCCACATAAAAAAGCCCCATTTCTAAATGATTGTCTTACATTAAGAAATGAGTCTCTTATGCTTTTGAAACAATGTAATTTTAAAGATTATTTCACTTTAAACCATTTAGCTTTTAATTCATCAACTTTGCCTTCTTTATTTAACTCATCTAAGGCTTTATTGAATTCTGCAGTTAGTTTACTTCCTTCTTGGAATGCAGCTGCT
>DATMJF010000047.1:0-7439 GCA_035554455.1 Rummeliibacillus sp. | reverse complement strand
TTAATTATCTCGCTTTATATTTAACGAGCTAATTTCTTGAATACTTTTTGGAATGCTTCTACTGTTTTTGCGATATGTTCTTCTGTATGAGCTGTTGAGAAGAATACGCATTCGAATTGGGATGGTGGAAGGAATATTCCTTCTTCGGCCATCAATGCGTAATAATCTGCAAACAGTTGTAAATCAGCAGTTTTCGCAGTTTCGAAGTTGATAACTTTTTCATTTGTTAAGAAGTAGCCAATCATAGATCCTACACGATTTACAGTGTGTGGAATATTATATGTTTCAGCTGCTTCACGGAAGCCAGCTTCTAATTGATCTCCTAATTTTTTGAAGTACTCATATGATTCTGGTGTAACATGATTTAATGTTTCAAGACCAGCAGCCATAGCTAAAGGGTTACCTGAAAGTGTACCAGCTTGATAAATTGGGCCTGCTGGAGCAACACGTTCCATAATGTCACGACGACCACCAAAAGCACCTACTGGAAGTCCACCACCGATTACTTTACCTAAGCAAGTAAGGTCTGGTGTAACACCAAGATATCCTTGAGCACAGTTAAATCCTACACGGAAACCTGTCATCACTTCATCAAAGATTAATAATGAGCCAGCTTTCGTTGTAATATCACGTAAGCCTTCTAAGAAGCCTGGAAGAGGAGGAACGCAACCCATATTACCCGCAACTGGTTCTACAATGATTGCGGCTATTTCTTCACCATATTTTTCAAATGCTTGTTTAACAGCTTCTAAGTCATTATACGCAACTGTTAAAGTATTTTGAGCGATTCCCATTGGAACCCCAGGGCTATCTGGTAAACCAAGTGTTGCAACACCTGAACCAGCTTTGATCAATAATGAGTCACCATGACCATGATAAGAACCTTCGAATTTCAGAATTTTATCACGACCAGTGAAGCCACGAGCAACACGAATCGCACTCATCGTTGCTTCTGTACCTGAAGAAACCATACGTACCATTTCTACTGAAGGAACACGTTTAATTACTTCTTTTGCTAACTCATTTTCGATGACTGAAGATGCACCGAAGCTTGTACCTGTTTCAGCAACACGTTGAATCGTTGCTACAACATCAGGATGAGTATGACCAATAATAAGTGGACCCCACGATAATACATAGTCAATATATTCATTACCATCTACGTCGGTAATAATAGCACCGTGACCTTTTTCCATTACGATTGGATCCATATTAACTGCATTAAACGCACGAACTGGGCTGTTTACGCCACCTGGCATTAAGTTAATTGCTTCAGCAAATGCTGCTTTTGATTTTTCATGTGATCGAGTCATTGATTATTTCTCCTCCATCCAGCGAACTGCATCTTTCGCATGGTAAGTAATGATTAAGTCCGCACCAGCACGTTTCATGCCTGTCAATGTTTCTAGGACGATTTGTTTTTCATCTACCCATCCATTAAGTGCTGCAGCTTTAACCATTGCATATTCACCACTTACGTTGTATGCAACCACAGGTAAGTCATAATTGTTACGAACATCACGAACGATATCTAAGTATGATAATGCTGGTTTTACGATTAAGAAATCTGCGCCTTCTTCAACATCACTAGTAGCTTCACGCATTGCTTCATAACGATTTGATGGGTCCATTTGATATGATTTACGGTCACCGAATTTTGGTGCACCATCAGCAGCATCTCGGAATGGGCCATAGTATGCAGATGCATATTTTACAGCATATGACATGATTGGAACATCTTCAAACCCAGCTTCATCTAGGCCTTTACGAATTGCAGCAACAAATCCATCCATCATATTAGATGGTGCGATAATATCTGCGCCTGCTTGTGCTTGTGAGACAGCTGTTTTTGCAAGAATATCTAAAGAAGGATCATTTAATATTTTATGGTCTTCTGATACGACGCCACAGTGACCATGTGAAGTGAATTCGCATAGGCAAGTATCTGCGACTACAACGATATCAGGGTAGTTCTTTTTGACGAAACGTGTAGCTTCTTGTACGATACCGTGATCATGGAAAGCTTGTGTACCAACTTCATCTTTTTCAGCAGGAAGACCAAAAAGAATAACAGATGGAATACCTAGAGATACAACTTCATCCATTTCTTCGCCTAAACGATCTAAAGAAAATTGATATACACCTGGCATTGAATTCACTGGATTCTTAATATTTTCGCCATCGATTACGAAAATTGGATAGATGAAATCTTCTTTGTGTAAGTATGTTTCTTTCACCATTGCACGCATAGTTGCAGATTGGCGTAGACGTCTATGTCTTTTAAAGTTTAAGTCTGTCATGATTAAAGTTCCTTTCCATTAGCCAATTCGTCAATAATGGCCATCATTGTATACTTTTCTGGTTTTACATCTACCGTTGCCCCAACATTTTGCAATGCCGTTTCTGTCACATGACCGATTGCTGCAATCTTAAAGCCATTCCAACCAATTTCAGGAGCTATATGCTTTGCAAAAACTTCTACTGCAGAAGGACTTGCAAAGATCACAGTAACCGTTTGCGATTGCTCGATCAATTCTTTTAAAGCAGAAGCATGCTCTGTTGTTTGAATTGTTTCATAAACAATCCATTCTTCTACTGGAAACGGTAATCCCTCTTTTATAGTAGCCTTTGCTAAACTTCCTTTCAAGAATAGACAACTTTTTAATTGTCCAACATGCAGAGGAAACTCTTTAACGAAGGTATCTGCACTATATGTAGAAGGCATAAAATCAATCGTAAAACCTAATTTTTCGATCGCTTGTGCCGTTTTCTCACCGACTACAGCAATTTTCGCCAAGCAATTCTCTTTAGTTTGTTGTAAACGTGCTAGCTTATTCGAAAAAGCTTGGACAGCATTTTGACTAGTGAATAGTAGCCATTCACAATTCATCGCGTGTTCGAGCAGCTGGGAATCTTCTGACGTTTCGATTTCATGCACAGTAATAAGCGGCAAATGATATACTTTGCCGCCTAAAGCTGTAATTTTGGAAGATACGGAATGCGTCATATTCGTGCCAGTCAGAACAATTTCTTGTTCTTGTAAAGGCAAATTATTTAGCATCTTGCTCGGCCTTTACTTTTTGAATCAAATCAAAGGCACCTTGTTTCGTTAACTTAGCTGCAACTTCTTTTCCGGCTGCAATAGCGTCTTTTGAAACTAAAGTTTCTATATAGAAAACAGAAGCATCAGGAGCTGCTACTAAACCTTTGAAATCAACTTGACCATCATTGTAACGCGCAAATCCTGCGATTGGCACTTGGCAACCGCCATCCATAGCAGCTAAGAAAGCACGTTCTGCTTGAGCTTCTTCCCAAGTTGCTTGGTCTGTCAATTTAGCCAGTTCTGCAAGTAATTCTTCATCATCACTACGGCATTCAATACCAAGTGAACCTTGACCAACAGCTGGCATACAAACATCCGTAGATAAATATTCAGTAACAACTTCATCATTCCAGCCTAAACGTCTTAAACCTGCAGCTGCTAAAATAATTGCGTCATATTCATCTGTTTCAAGTTTTGCTAAACGGGTATCAACATTACCACGAATCCATTTGATTTCTAAATCAGGGCGTGCAAGTAATAATTGTGCACTACGACGTAAACTACTAGTACCTACAACTGCACCTTTTGGAAGGTCTGCAAATTTCACATGACCTTTAGAAATAAATGCATCACGTGGATCTTCACGTTTTGGAATACAGCCGATTACAAGTCCTTCTGGAAGTACAGCAGGCATATCCTTCATGCTGTGAACAGCAAAATCGATTTCTTTATCGAATAATTCTTGCTCGATTTCTTTTACAAATAAGCCTTTACCGCCTACTTTTGACAATTGAACGTCAAGGATTTTATCACCTTTCGTTACAATTTCCTTCACTTCAAATTCAAATGGAGCACCGGCTTTTTTTAATTGGTCGATGAACCAGTTTGTTTGTGTCAAAGCAAGTTTACTTCTTCTAGAACCTACAATAATTTTACGCACTTACAATCCAACCTTTCTATTAATACCAAAAGTGAAAACTTGATAAACGACTTCCTAAGAAGAAGTTAATAATAATGATCAAGAACGCATAGACATGTGTCCAAGCATACATTGTTGTTTGTAGTTTTCCTTTTCGATTTCCATATAAAATTAAACAATAGATTAATAATGATACAAATGAACCAACAATCTTCACATCGAAAATTGTAAAATCAGCTAATGAAACATAGGCCCATTGCAATCCCAAAATTAAACTAATCAATAAGAATGGAATACCTGTTAATAATGCACCTGACATTCCTTTTTGAGCTTGCTCTAAAGAAGGTAATCTCGTCCATTGTTTTGTCCATTTCTTTTTCTTAAGTACATTATAAAGGATTAAATACAATGTGGAGAAAACAAATGACAAAGAAAAAGCAACATATGACAATATTGCGAACGTTACATGGATAAAGAGCAATTCAGAAACAAGTGAATGTCCTACTGGTGACTGAGCAATTTGATTTGGTGCAAATGTATGAATCGACATAAAGATAAAACCGATGACATTTAAGAAGAACACCGGCAAATCGACACGATATAAACAATGCAATAATATCGAAATCGTCACTAAAAGCCAAGCATAGAAATAGATTCCTTCAAACAACGATAATATCGGGAATCGATGTGTATCTATAATATAAAGCCCTAAGAAAACGGACTGCATAATCCATACTATTGATACAAGCCAAAACGCAATTCGATGTGCTTTAGCGTCTTTATTGAGATAATCTATAAAATAAAAGACAAGACTGATCGCATATAAGACGACCATTGCTTCATGTAGCCTTGTCATCGTCAAATCAGCCATAACAAACTCCTTTGTTTCGTGTTATACATTAGATGAAAAAAGCGCCTTCGCACCTATTAGTTTACCACATAGATACGAAAACGCCTTCAAAAAAGTTCTTTAATATGACAATTTAGCATCAGTTATTTGTGTCTCTAATGCTTGTTTTTGCATGCGTTCTTTTTGGTGAAGTTGTTGTTTTCGAGCTTCTTCTTCTACTTCTTCTTCAATACCAAAAATTTGTTGGAATAACGCTAATTGCTCTTTTGGATTTTGAGAGCTCGCCATTTCCTTTGCTTGCAAAATAGGTTCTTTTAACAATTGGTTAATAATCGATTTCGTATGCTTATTCAATACCTTTTTTTCACGTTCAGATAAGTCAGGCATTTTGTTTTCAATACTTTGCATTGTTTCTAATTGGATTCGAGCAGCTTTTTGACGAAGTGCTGCAATTACAGGAACAACACCTAAAGTAGTCATCCAATCCTTGAATTCATCGATTTCTGAACCAATCTTAGATGTGATTTTTTCAGCTGCACGTTCACGTTCAGCAAGGTTCGCTTCGACAATACCGTGTAAATCATCGATATCATATAAGAAAACATTTTGAAGATCGCCAATACGTGGATCAAGGTCACGTGGCACAGCAATATCAACCATAAATATCGGTTTTCCTTTACGTAAATGATCGATATGTTGCATTAAATCATAATCAATTACATAATCTGTCGCACCAGTTGAACTAATTAAAATATCTGCTTCTAATAATACACATTGAAGTTCTTGCATAGATTTTGCAGTACCATTAAATTTCTCAGCTAATGTTTCTGCTTTTGAAAAAGTACGGTTAATAACAGTTACTTTACCAACACCGCTACCATATAGATTTTCAACTGCAAGTTCACCCATTTTACCTGCACCTAAAATAGCTACATGTTTATTTGATAATGATCCGAAAATTTTCTTTGCAAGTTCCACCGCTGCGTAAGAAACAGAAACGGCATTTTCTCCAATAGCTGTTTCACCGTGCGCGCGCTTTGCAAATGTTATGGCTTGCTTGAATAATTTATTATAAACAGTACCTGTAACTCCAATTTCTTGAGCTTTTAAAAAGCTACCTTTAACTTGTCCTAAAATTTGAGTTTCGCCTAATACCATTGAGTCTATTCCTGAAGAAACTTTGAATAGATGCATCATTGAACTATCTTCTTCACGAATATAAAGATGAGATTCAAAAAACTCAACTGGAACTTTAAACCAAGTTGCTAGGAATTGTTTAATATAATAACGTCCTGTATGCAGTTGATCTACTACTGCATAAATTTCAGTACGGTTACAAGTTGAGACAATTACATCCTCTAATATACTTTTTTGACTTTGTAATGCTCTCATCGCATCGGGAAGTTCTTCATCGGTAAATGAGAATTTCTCACGAATTTCGACGGGCGCTGTTTTATAATTCAAGCCTACTACTATGGTATGCATGAAATTATACACCTCTCACGTTCAAATTAACGATTCCTATTATAACACAAAATATGAATAGTCCTGCTTTTAATTTGTGAACAGGATATGACATAAAAATCGATATTTTTTCTTTAGAATTATTATAATCTATATTTTATCAAATCATACATCGAAGCACAACATAGTTGCTCTTTGATTAAATTTCCGGAAATTTAATTAAAAGCGAAGGGTGCTCGTTTAGCTGAATTTGTAAAAAAACCTGTAGAATCTTTCAACTCTACAGGTTTTATGTAATACTACTACATTCTTTCTTCTATTTCTTCCCACGCTTGTTCCATACCCATCCCTTTTTCAGATGAGAATAAAATAATTGGGTCATTCGGGGCCATATCTAAAACATCTTTGACCATTTTTATATGTTTGGCATAGTTTCCCTTTTTAATCTTATCGGCTTTTGTCGCAACTACGATTGTTGGGATATTGTAGTGTTTTAAAAAATCATACATCATGCAGTCATCGTCAGTTGGTTCGTGACGAATATCAATAATTTGTACAACTGCCTTTAACACACCACGACCAGTTATATACTGCTCAATCATTTTACCCCAAGCTTCACGTTCTGTTTTAGAAACTTTTGCATAACCATAACCTGGTACGTCTACAAAAAATAATTGCTCTTCAATTTTATAGAAGTTTAGTGTTTGAGTCTTCCCTGGTTTTGAAGATATACGAGCCATACTTTTTCGGCCAATCATTCGATTGATAAAAGAAGATTTACCAACATTAGAACGACCTGCAAGAGCGAACTCTGGCAGACCGTCCTCTGGATATTGAGCTGGTCGAACAGCACTGATTACCATCTCTACATTATTGACTTTCATAAAATCCCTCCGTCTAACGCTATATTCAATACTTCATCTGCGTTTGACACGAGCTTAAATGTGAGCCCTTTCCGAACACTTTCTGGAATATCATCAATATCACGTTCATTGTCTTTCGGTAAAATTATTGTTGTTAACCCTGCACGATGAGCTCCAAGTGATTTTTCTTTTAATCCACCAATTGGTAATACTCGTCCTCGCAAAGTAACTTCCCCTGTCATACCTACTTCACGACGAATTGGTCGTTTTGTTATGGCAGAAGTGATTGCAGTAACCATT
>DATMJF010000046.1:0-2902 GCA_035554455.1 Rummeliibacillus sp. | reverse complement strand
AAAGTTCTTAACCTTACTGGAGGTTTACTAACTGGAGTAGTTAGAGTTTTTAAACTCAACGGTACTAGACAATTACTTTCAACTACTCCTTTTGCCGCAGCTGCTAATGGCTCGACTTTTGTAACACCTAGTGTAAGAGGTGCATTTCAATATGAAGTTGAAATTGCTCCAAATCAAACCGGTGGAGTATATAGTGTTTACGGAAGAACAGCTGCAGGTGTTATCATTACTGCCCAACGTTTTGTAAACTCAGAATTAACTTCGATACTTTAACTAAAAAACAGTTCCTAACTGTTAAAATGGAAAAGCCTTATACTAGTTATTAGGCTTTTCCTCACTAGTCAGTTACTTTATTTCCTCGAAATTAGTTATCATAAAGATAAACATCTGTTTTCTTATTTAACTGTCCTCATAAGGTTAATTTTAAACTCCATTCCATCTTGTCTATCTGCTTTCTGGTTGGAATCTAATGTCACAATGAATCAGTACAAATACATTACTTGTTTCATTTCGTGAAGTTTCCAATTTGTTGTTTAGCTCATATCCATTCATATTTGGATTTGGTTCAATTACTAATAAATCAATGATGTTAAATGATAAAATTTCATACTTTTTTTGTAATCTCAGCGGTAATGATGCCATGGTAGCCCCCCATGGATCATAACAAAGCGTTATTGGATTCCATCCTTTTTCCTCTACAGTAGCAACTATCCATTGCTCAATGAATGAGTGGTCAATAACAGTTCCTGGAGTAACAGATTATTTTTTTATCGTGAATAGAAATTTAATAAATTGACCAAAATAAAACTAATAGAATATGGAGGTGAAAAATATTGATTAAAATCACTGCAGAAATTAATTTACATGATTTCCTTTTGATTTTAATTATCCTATTTAGTTAGTGCTCGTGTGATCTTAGTATTATCACAGGACAATACATTAATTAATATTTGAATACATATCGAACACCTTTTAAATCATTCTTTCTCAAGATAATGAAGTACATATTCTAATGTCGAAACATCACATTCACCAAATTCTATACTTTGTCCTGTTATTACTCAGGTTTGTAATGAACCTAACCTTATTACACACCCATACAAGCACACAATAATTAAAGTCACATCATCATATCGATATTTAATCGACTGTTATCATGTTCCTTTATCGTTGTATAATAACACGCAATACTAGATTGATATAAAACGTCTGTAATCGAACGCTAGATATATTTAAATGAACACATAAGAAAAAGCACCTTTTTAAGGTACTTTATTTCTTTACTACTTTTTACTCAACCTTTGTTATTCCTTACTTTTAAACGTTTTGAGCTTCCTCGTATAACAGTACATGGTTTACGTCATTCTTGTGCATCACTTCTATTTGCAGCAGGTATAGATATAAAAGTTGTACAAAAAATACTTTGCCATGCACATATTGAAACAACAATGAATATCTACACTCATGTGACTACAAATACAATTGAAAAAACAACAGATTTGCTCATAAATTACTTAAATGAACCAAAAGAAAAAAACTCGTGTGTCCAAATTATGCCCCAAAAGCCAAAATAACAAAAAACCACCCTAATTAAAGGGTGGTCTGAGTGTAAGCGATAGGTTCTATAAAGCCCGTCAGATTAAGCTTCTAGTAGTAAATCTTCTGGGTTTTCGATAAGGTCTTTAACCATTTTTAAGAATCCAACTGATTCTTTACCGTTGATTAAACTACTTTCGTATTATTGAGTTTCTACTTATATAATATAATAAAATCTTTAAAAATGGTTATTTTCAATGAGTCATAGTTGTATGAATTTGTATCATTCTATACGTTCAGGTAGTCAAAAAGGTAGTCAAGTTATTTCAGGCGGGTAGCCTAAAAAAGTCGACTGTATCTATAGGTGATCCTAAGGCTCATTGTAAGGTTTAATAAAATGCTCATGATTATACATTGAAAAGGCAAAACATAAAACTGACATATAAATAGTGATTATTGTATTAGCATTGGAAATACAATACAATTAAAAGATGAGATTATTTTTAAAAATAAGGAGACCATTTTATGAGTTCGTTTCATGAGTTCTATTTAGTAAGTAAAGATATGAATTGGGGAAAAGTAAATAATTTTGAAATACATGATGAATTTATTAGTTATGTAGATGAACAAGTTGGAGAACCTAATAATAAGCTACTTAAGGTTCCTTCTTTTATGCCTATAGAAGAAATTGAACAATCAGAAAGACCAAAAGAAACAGGTTTAGATTTTTTTGGCACCACAGCATTTAATTATTATTCATCTGATTTACTTGTCGAAACTTTCGAACAATGGAAAATTATTGCTGAAAAATTACCTTCAGAAGTATTTTCTTTTCATGATATTGTTGAATTTAATCGTAAAGATATTTTGATGAATTTAACTAAAGCTATAGAATTATCTAAAATGATTAATAATAAGAATTATAGACTATATCACTATGGTATATAAGTATCTTTTTTAAAAAATCACTCAACATCCTTCCTATATTGTAAAAAAATGTAGTAATTTATTTACAGGAGGGATTTTATGAAAAAATTAAATAAAATTATGGTTATTACATGCTTTATTCTATTATTTAACATTTTTACTTCTTATCAGAATATCGTTCATGCAGAAACCAATAAAGAACTTATTCCAACAGTTCACAATGATGTAATTACCTTTGAAGATAAATCTTCTTATAATGCATTGAAAACTGGAAGTTTACCAAATGGTGTAAGTGTCTCAGTAAAACCAAGTACCACGGGAGTATCTATTAAAATAAGAAATTATGGTGTTGATACAGTTGACTCTGTAACAGTAAAAATCAAGGCTCCAAGTTTTGCACCAATTAATGGTGGAAAACAAAAGTATATAACAAAAACCG
>DATMJF010000045.1:0-2147 GCA_035554455.1 Rummeliibacillus sp. | reverse complement strand
GAACAGCCTGACCATATGTAATATAAATTTATTTTAAACAATTGTTCTTAAAAATGAAACTTCATCAATAAAATCCTCCTTTAACGATGTCCTTGGATCAGATTTTATTATTTTTAAAGCAGAAAATAAGCTCCCAACATTCACTTGAATAGTAGGCAAAGCTGTAATTGTGCAAGCGGCATCTTGCAAAATTTTAGGATAGCAATTGATTGCCTCTTTAACTGATAACTTTGATTTCCGGTCGATTTTCATTATTCCATCTAATGACTTATGGAATTCTACCTTTTATTTTTCTAGAAGATATTTAGGTTGAATGTCTTTTACTAGTAGATTGTCTTTTTAGTTTTTTCAATCGCTTTTCTGCATGCTCCAATTTTTCCCATTATCTGGCAAATGTGACTTTTTCATCTTCATCTGACAAAATTCTACAAGGGAGGATTCCTGAAACTGCTGAACTATCTGACTCCGGCCCAGGTTTCTGTTCGATAGCGTTATTCATTTTAAGTCCTAGTTCGCAAAGAACACTCCTAGCTTTAAATATCAGATCTTCAGTTCTGGGAAAGATTCTAAACAAAGATTGTCGACAAAAATATTTTATTTTCAGTTAACATTCTTTCCCTTCTTTTCATGGAATTTATTTGTGATTTGCTAAAATCCGTTCTCTATAAAAATTTTCCTGCAGTCAAGTCTTCTGATTGAATATTTTTTGTTGTAAAGTATGGGTGTTTTAATAACTCTTCGAGTGTTTCGATTTGTTCCCACTGACTGTCGGAGAGAGAAAGTTCAGAAGTACCGGCAGCCATCATACTACTACTATAATCTTTTAGTTGCAGAAGCCTTTAGACTTTAGAGCATAAGACATGTACTTCCCCATCTTGTCTCTTGACCTAAGATTGCCACTTTTGCAGCTTGATTCTTTAGAACTTCCATTAATTTTGGGGTACGTGCTGCTTTTGCTATTTGTCTCGCCCTGCTTATAAGATTTGCTCTATGAGTATTGTGGAGACCATCACGCACTGCTAACTGTAAAGTATGAACTCCACATCTCATGTGTGCAATGTTAACGTTATCGGAACATAGTCTTTTCATAGTTTTATCAAGTTCATTCTGAAAACAACTATTACTTCTTCGTTTTGACATTCAATAAAATCAGTATCACATTTACCAACTTCCTATTCCTCACCCTCATTGTCCTTATTTAATTTTTCAATCGTACTGATCATGTTTGATGCGTTATCCGTAACTAAGCTAATTACTTGTCTCTTGTTATTTCGAATTCTTTTAAGATGTCAGTAACAAATTCTTGAATATATTCGCTGAAATGTTGAGTATTTTTTTCTTTTACTGCTAACGTTTTAGAAATATTGTTTTTATCTTCGTCCACATATATAAAATTATTGACAAAATAATTTAGCTTTGCCCATGTGTAAGTATCCATTTTTAAATGCACAAAGCGTCCCTTTATGCAATTTTTAAGCTTATTTTTTTGTTTATTTTTTCTTCTAGAACTATTTTACAAATATTTTTCCAGTCTAAAGGGACTTCCAGTTTCTAAGCCATGTCTCCACACAGTGCTTTAAATCCTGGTTATGCAAAGAAAACTAATGGGTCACTATCTTTAACAACCATTATAATCAATTGTATTTTGAATTTTTCACTTAACATAGACAGAACAAGTTTATGGCAACTGAAAAAGTTTCCACTTTAGTCTCAGTTTTTGAAATTAAAGGTTTCTCCTGATAACCTTTAGCTTCACCTTTCTTTTTAACAATTGCAGCAATGTCTGGATGATAGCGTTTTAAATGTCGCATTAATTTAAAGGATCCAATAGATGTATTGTGACCCCATGAGTAACTGGTAGTTAGGTAGACTCTTTTGTGCTTGAACGAACTGACTGTTTCCCATCAACTGTGTTAACTATTTCATATTGACAAATGAAAGTATTTTTATCATCAGAGTGAGTAATATATTCAAATACATGAGGTGTTTTCGATTTTGGTTTAGTTGACACAATATTTTTCTAACGATATTAAACTTAATTAATTAAAGTTATCTATAGAAGTACCGAACCTTTTTTATCATTGAATAATAAATATACATAATCAAATTTCTGGAAAAAAGAGAATATATATATATATATATATATA
>DATMJF010000044.1:0-7541 GCA_035554455.1 Rummeliibacillus sp. | reverse complement strand
ATAATGGGAGGAAAATTGTAATTTTAGTGCCTTCTCCATATGTACTCTCAATTTCAATATAGCCATGATGTTCTTGAATAATTTTCTCAGTAATCATCATACCTAATCCTGTTCCTTCAGGTTTTGTTGTATAGAACGGTTCGAATATATGATCGACTACTTCTTTTTTCATTCCTAATCCTGTATCTTCTATGCTAATTGCACAGAATTGTGCGGATGTTTTTTCAATGGTAAGCTTGATATCGCCGTCTTTTTCAATAGCTTCTACTGCATTCTTGATAAGATTGATAAAAACCTGTTTAATATGATTTGCATCACCTGTAATAGCAATATCATTGTCATTCCAATGTTCTGATAAAGCGATGTTTCTAGTCTGTAACTCAGGTTTGTATAATGTCAAAATATCAGATAACACTGTATCTATCTTAAAATCTATTGGATTCATTGAATGAGGTTTAGATAATACTAAAAATTCGCTAATAATCAAATTAATTCGATCAATTTCAGAATCGATTAAATTTGTATAAAAACTATATGGTGAATTTTGATCATCATTCATCATTTGTACGAAACCAGAGATCACAGTTAAAGGATTTCGTATCTCATGTGCAACACCAGCTGCAATCTCACCCGCCATTTTTAATTTTTCGGATTGGATACGAATTTGTTCGGCTTCTTTTTTATATGAAATATCGCGTGTAATAACAGAAGTTGCAATAATTTGTCCTTCTGTATCGAAAATTGGAGAAAGTGTAATTTCTGCATCGAAATAGGTGCCATCTTTTTTCATATCTTTTGTTTCGAGTAAGTCAAAACTTTCACCATTTAGCAATCTACGGATCCGGTCATTTGCATAATCTATATTTTCAGGAGGCACCAATGGTATTGGTTTACCAATGCATTCTTCTTTAGACCATCCATAAAGCTTAACAAATGCAGGATTTACTGCAATAACATTGTTATTTAAATCGAATACAGCAATACTATCCTTGGCATTTTCAAAAAATAATTTTAGATAGCCTTCCTTTGACAACAACTCTTGCTCTTTGCTATTTGCTTCTTGTTCTACTTTTTTCCACCTTTGATTCATATATAAAATTTGGATAATGCCAATTACCGCAAAAAAACTAATAACTAGGAAGAAAATAGTAATATCAGATCGATTATAATAATGTGAGAAATAATTATAATGAAATTTTAATAATACATAAAATTCTAACATTGTCACAATCATCATTATAAAATTTAACCAAAAGGACTGATATAAAGCGAGTACAAAAAGTAGTAAAATAAGAAATATTAGATGGTGAGTGTAACCGGATTGAAAGTTAATCATTAATCCAACACTGTTTAGTCCAATGACTATAAGGATACATACTAATCGTTCATCTGCTTTGTAACATGACAATAGATTGACAAGTAAACAAAATAAAATAGCAATGATGGGTAAAGGTATTTCATAGTCTAGTAATCCCAATAAGTTAAACAATGTATAAAAGATAATTGTTGCTGTTAGGATAAATGATACGAATTGATTTTTTCTTCGCAAAACAGTAGATTCCTTCATAAAGACACCTCGAATATGGTATTAATATCCACCTCGAATAGGGTATTAATACCATCATACATGATTTAGCGTTGCCGTAAAATGTCATATTTTGATATTATGAAAAGAATAGGTAGGAGGCTTTTGTCATGAATAACACTTTTAATGAAAAAGAAACAGTCGAATTACTAGGAAAATTAGCTAATATTGCGAGTCCATCAGGTTACACAATGGACATTATGAAATTTATATCAGGATTATTGAAAGAAATAGGAGTACAATTTAAACAAACCAACAAAGGTGCATTAATCGCAACAATTCCAGGAAAAAACAATGAGCGTCATCGCTTACTTACTGCTCATGTCGATACCCTTGGTGCAATAGTTAAAGATGTTAAACCGAGTGGTCGATTAAAATTATCAATGGTAGGTGGTTTTAACTGGAATGCAGTGGAAGGAGAATACTGTACAATTCATACTGCTTCCGGCAACAAAATTCGAGGAACAATTTTAATGCATGAAACTTCAGTACATGTGTATAAAGGAGCAGGAGAATTACCACGTAATGATGAACATATTGAAGTACGTGTAGATGAAAAAGTTTTTAATGCTAATGATACACGAGCTATCGGTATTGAAGTAGGTGATTTTGTTTCGTTTGATCCGCGTTTTGAAGTAACAGAAACGGGATTTGTAAAATCTCGTCATCTTGATGACAAAGCAAGTACCGCTTTATTGCTTCAACTATTAAAAACGATAAAAAATGAAAAAATTGAATTGCTATATACTACACATTTTTATATCTCAAATAATGAAGAAATTGGTTATGGTGGTAACGCAAGTATTCCTTCTGAAGTTGTAGAATATATTGCTGTTGACATGGGTGCAATTGGTGATGGACAAGCTTCGGATGAGTATACTGTATCAATTTGTGCAAAAGATTCAAGTGGTCCATATCATTATGAATTAACGCATCAATTAGTTTCACTCGCAAAAGCAAATGCAATAGATTATAAATTAGATATCTATCCTTACTATGGCTCAGACGCATCAGCTGCCATTAAAGCAGGTTATGATGTTCGCCATGCTTTATTTGGTGCTGGTATTGAGTCTTCACACGCTTATGAAAGAACACATGTCGATTCACTACGCAATACAGCTGCATTACTGCTTGCGTATGTTACATCATCTATGATTGATGAATAATAGGAGGAACTATAATTATGCAAGCAACACAATTATTACAATGTTTACCTGTAAAAAAAATTATTGGTACATTACCTGAAAATATTAAAGACATTGCGATCGATTCTCGCAGTGTTCAACCAAAAAGTCTATTTGTTTGTATTAAAGGTTATACAGTTGATGGTCATAACTTTGCACAAAAAGCAGTTGATAACGGTGCAATTATTGTTGTAACAGAACGCCAACTTGATTTAGAAGGTAATGTTACGCAAGTAATTGTAAAAGATACGAATAGAGCGCTTGGCTTACTTGCTGCTAAATTTTTTGATTATCCATCAAAAGATATCACAATGTTTGGGGTAACCGGAACAAATGGTAAAACAAGTGTAGCAACAATGATTGAGAATATCTTACTTGGTTTAGGGATACGCTCAGCTATGAAAGGTACCATTGGATTTAACTTAAATGGTATCATGTACGCATCTGGAAACACTACAAGTGATGCCTTATCAACGCAGCAAATGATATTCCGTGCAAGAGCAGAAGGTTGTCGTGGAATGGTAATGGAAGTATCATCTCATGGTCTTGTACTAGGAAGAGTAGCAGGAGTGGATTTTGATGTAGCAATCTTCACTAATCTTTCTCATGACCATTTAGATTTTCATGGAACAATGGAAAACTACGGAAATGCAAAAGGTTTGCTGTTCTCTCAACTAGGACAAGATCTTGATAAAGACAAGCATGCGGTATTAAATGCTGATGATCCGTGGTCAGAAAAATATGCAGGTTTAACACCTTTTCCTATTTGGACATATGGCTTAAAGAATGAAGAAGCAATGTTCAAAGGTGTTAATTGTCAATATCATGACCATATGACCTATTTCGATATGGTAACACCAGAAGGTACTTTCCCAGTACAATTACACTTGCTTGGTGAATTTAATATTTATAATGCTTTAGCTGCAACAGCTGCTCTTTATTGTAAAGGCTATGCGATTAAAGATATTATCGAACAATTAGAAGCAATGGGACCTGTAAAAGGGCGTATGCAACAAGTTTCGACAAAAGATCTTCCTATTAATATTTTTGTCGATTATGCACATACACCTGATGCAATAGAAAAAGCAATTACAGCTGCCATGCCATATAAGAAAAACAAAATGATTTTCTTAATCGGTACAGGTGGAAATCGCGATAAATCAAAGCGTCCAGATATGGCGAAAGAAGCTTCACGTGCAGATTATGTTATCTTAACAACCGATGATCCGCGCTATGAAGATTACGACAGTATTATGAATGACCTAGAAAAGGGGATGCAACATGATCGTTACAAATGTATTGGTGATCGTGTAGAAGCAGTACGCTATGCTGTAGAGATTGCTGAACCGGGTGATATGATTATTTTTGCGGGTAAAGGTCATGAAGATTATCAAATTATAGAAAATACAAAATACCCACATAGTGATGCAGAAATAGCACTAGAAGCTGCTAGAAAGAAATTCAAAAATACTAGTAAATAATAATTACAGATACTACAGATGTCGCATAACATTTGTAGTATTTTTTTATGATTTTTATTTGAATGTGCTGAAAAATGATAGAAAAATGTTATGATACTTGCAACAAAGAAAAAGGAGAATTATGGATTCGTTCATAATAAAATATAAAATATGGATAAAAGAAGAAATGTGAATAAACTTTTAATTGCAAGTATATCAGCAGTAATCAGTACAACTACAATTCCTAACATTACCTTAGCTGCAGTAAATGACAATATGGCTAAACAAAAAGTGACTTTATTGGAGCAAAACCAGCCTAATAAAAGTGTTCATACAGATACGCTTAATCCTACTGTCAGTGCTACCAAAGTAATATCAAACAAAACTCCATCAGGTTTAAGCAAAAAAGTAACAGAAAGTACATACACAATTGTTAGTGGCGATACACTATCAAAAATTGCTCTAAAATTTAATACGACTGTATCCAATTTAATGACAGTGAATCATTTAAAAACAGATTTAATCTATTTAGGCCAAAAATTAAAAGTGAGTAATCCTACATCATCAATAAATGCAGTAACAAAAGCAAGTAGTGCTACCACTAAAAAGATTACGACAAAAACAATAACATCCAAAACTACTACAACAAATGCAAATACATATACAGTAGTAAGTGGTGACACACTATCAAAAATCGCTCTAAAATATAATACAACCGTAGAAAATTTAAAATCATGGAATAATATAAAAACAGATTTAATTTATGTAGGCCAAAAGATGAAAGTCAGTGAACCTTTATCACCTGAAAAAACTGTAACAAAAGAAAGTAATACTAACATTAGCAAAACAAGATTTTCTAAAGCATCACAAAATTCAAGTAACGCAACAACTTATACAGTTAATAGAGGCGATTCATTGCAAGCTATTGCGAAGATATATAATGTCACCATAGAAAATTTAAAAACGTGGAACAGCTTAAAATCTGATACGATTTTTGTAGGACAAAAAATTAAAATAGAAATGCCTAAAAAAGTGAAGTTTGCTTCTAATACTTCAATATCGCCTCAATCGACTAGTACAAAGAAATATACTGTTCAAATGGGCGACTCACTCACTGTTATTAGTAAAGTATATGGTGTTTCAGTAGAAAACTTAAAGAAATGGAATCATTTAAAGTCCGATTTAATCTATATAGGACAAAAATTAATTGTAAAAAAATAAGATAATCACAATAAGTGGGGGTATTAATACTCTCACTTTTTTTGTTATAATTGTAAGGTTAGGTTTTGAAGATGAAAATTATTGTTCAAAATATATATAAAAGTATTTAAAATAGATGAGGAACGTGATACCCAGTGTAGAAAAAAATGTCTTCATTTGTATATATTATTTATAATAAGACGAATTGATTAGAAGGAGAAAAAGAAATGAGTTCTAAGCTTGAACAAGATATATTAGCTCGTCGTACTTTCGCCATCATTTCCCACCCGGATGCTGGTAAAACGACAATGACTGAAAAATTACTATACTTTGGTGGTGCCATTCGTGATGCAGGTACTGTTAAAGCAAAAAAATCAGGTAAATTTGCAACATCTGACTGGATGGAAATCGAAAAACAACGTGGTATTTCTGTAACATCATCTGTTATGCAATTTGACTATAGTGGTTGCCGTGTCAACATTTTGGACACACCAGGGCACCAAGATTTCTCTGAAGATACGTATCGTACATTAATGGCTGTGGATAGTGCTGTTATGATTATCGATGCTGCCAAAGGGATTGAAGCGCAAACATTAAAATTATTTAAAGTTTGTAGTATGCGTGGTATTCCAATCTTTACTTTCATCAACAAATTAGACCGTCAAGGTAAAGAACCGCTTGAATTGATAGAAGAATTAGAAGAAGTATTGGGCATCCAAGCTTATGCAATGAACTGGCCAATTGGTATGGGAAAAGAATTCCTTGGTATTTATGATCGATATAATAAACGTATCGAACAATTCCGTACAGATGAAGAAGATCGTTTCTTACCATTAGATGACAATGGTGAGCTTGCTGTTGAACATGACATGAAAAAAACATCCTATTATACACAAGCAATGGACGACATTATGCTTCTAGACGAGGCTGGCAATGAGTTTTCAGAAGATCGCATTATTAAAGGCGAACTCACTCCAGTATTCTTTGGATCAGCTTTAACAAACTTTGGTGTACAAACATTTTTAGAAACGTATTTAAAATTTGCTCCAACACCACAACCTCGTTTATCAGCAGATGAAGCTCTTGTAGAACCTTTAGACAAGGAATTTTCTGGCTTTGTATTCAAAATCCAAGCGAATATGAATCCAGCACACCGTGACCGTATTGCTTTCGTACGTATCGTTTCTGGTAAATTCGAACGTGGTATGAATGTCACTTTAACACGTACTAATAAATCCTTTAAGGTAACACAATCTACACAATTTTTAGCCGATGATCGTGAAACTGTAGATGAAGCGGTTGCTGGGGATATCATTGGTTTATATGATACAGGTAACTATCAAATCGGTGATACCATTGTTGGTGGTAAGAAAACATTCCAATTTGAAAAATTACCACAGTTTACACCAGAACTATTTGTACGTGTAACTGCGAAAAACGTTATGAAATCAAAACATTTCCATAAAGGTATTGAACAGCTCGTACAAGAAGGAGCAATTCAATACTACAAAACACTTCATACAGAAGACGTGCTTCTTGGTGCAGTTGGTCAACTTCAATTTGAAGTATTCGAAAATCGTATGAAAAACGAATACAATGTTGATGTTCGTATGGAACCAATCGGCAACAAAATGGCACGTTGGATTGAAAATGAGGAAGACGTTAAGGAATCAATGTCAGGCCCACGTAGTATGTTGGTACATGACCGTTTTGGTAACCTTGTATTCTTATTCGAAAATGAATTTGCAATGCGTTGGTTCACTGATAAAAATCCAGATATTAAATTATATAGTTTACTATAAGAAATACATCTAAAGTATACCAAGGACTTTATAAGTGATTACTTTCACTTATAGGTCCTTTTTATATAGGGGAGTTTTCATCAATGTTCTTCTAAAATAAAAACATGAATATTCCTAAGTTAAATAAAATGAATTATTTGGAATTAATATTGATCTATTTTGTTCAAAAATTCATAGAGAATCCTCTATTTGCTATTGAATGAAGTGGAATTAGCTCCGCTTTCCGTGGGCGAACTAACGAGCCTCCTCGTTCACTTCTTTTTAGGGTACTGAAAAAGTGTTTAAATACAAACATTAATCGTATTAATCT
>DATMJF010000043.1:0-2254 GCA_035554455.1 Rummeliibacillus sp. | reverse complement strand
TCCAAATCTGAATATGGAAAAGTAAATGTGTAGAAATGTTCGTATTATAACACCTAAATGGATTTATGAAATTGAATCAATTAGTAGGAGGCAGAATCTTATCTATAAGTTAATCGTTCAAATAGTTTTCGCAGTTCTTATGTTTTTTGGGTCGACGTTAATTGCTTTCTACGAAGGAAGCGGTATTGTTGATAACCCTTGGGAATGGGCATATTCAACTCCATTTTCACATTTTATAGGCGGGGGAGTTCAGCAAGCTTCTGATATTTCATCATTCGATTATTTTGTTTATGCAGCTAAATTCCAACCTGCTTATCCATTAATGATGATGTTAAGTATAATTTATCTAGTTATTTTACTCGGGGTCATCTTATTTAAAAGAAAAAAGAGTATCACATCATTATATTTTGGCCTATTTAGTTTGATAATGTTTGCATTGGCGTTTGTACTCCTTAATGCATCAACTCTTGGTGGAAAAGCATTTTCTTATCTCTTCTTAGTAGTTGGAATTGCTCTACTTGCTATATCTTTTATCGTTAAGAGAAAAATGTTAGTAATGCAACAGATTTAATTGTAATAGGGGATGAAATGAATTATAAATGTTATCAGAGTAGCACAGATAGCATAAAATCCGTTTATACAAAAAGACTTGATTCTACACATACACATGTAGAGCCAAGTCTTTTAATTTTCACAAAATAAGCGTGGACATCCAAAATGAGATGTAAAACTTTAATTAGAAAATCATTTTACTGAATTAGCAATTTCAATTAAATTTTTCATAGTGATCTCTTTTTCACTTTCTTGATCCATACTTAAGATATATTGCAAACCATTCTTTTCGAAAGCTAAAGTATTGAAATCTGTAAATGTTTTGCTAAAAACAGCTTCACTTCCATCTTTCAGCTTCACTTTTTGCTTAATATGTTTTTCTTCAAATGGCAGTTTATTTGTGATTGGGTTGATGAGAATTTTGTAATGATTGTGTGGCGAATGTTCATTTATAAATTCGAATTCTAATACATCATTTTCTTCGCCTTCCAAATCGCTAAGTCTTCCAAATGCATGTGTAAAAGATACTTCAGGTAATTGAGATGGTAGAGATATATTCGCTTTAAAAAGTTTATTGCCATCTAATAAAGCATTGGAAATATCTTTATATCCGATATCGTAGTAGAACTTTTCAAAATCATTACTTTTAGCATTTGCAATAAAAGTGTTTAGATGGAGTAACAATAATAAAGAAAATATAGTTATGATAAAATTTTTCATCTAGAATCATCCTTATATTAATGTATTTATACAAATAGGTTGAATCAAAATAAAATTTTTATGCATAAAATAGTATTATATAAACCTCGATAGTCTATATAAAAATTCAAAACATGCCTATAACGAAATTAAAAATAGATCTAAAAATACTAATTCAATTTAATGAAATTTGAAATGATTATTAGTATTAAGTTGTTCAAAAGGTAAATACTATTGTCGAAGGTGGTGGAATGATTGATAAAAAAATTACGATTAATTTTGCTGACAACTATATTGCTATTGAATATTGCACCCGCTGCACTTGCAAAGAATTCACAGATTGATGAGTTCTACAACTATTTAACTGATGAGAAGATCTATAAAGAATATAAAGATGCTACTATAAATGTTCGAAAGAAAATGAAAATAACTGCATATAAGGATATAGAAAAAGAATTAGGAAAGTACTCATTTGACATTGGTCTTTTACCGAATAGTATTCCAAAAAACGATGTGTATTTTTTTGCTTCCATTCTTGAGGATAATAAGCGAATTGTAAAGAAATTTGCGATTTATCAACTAGACGGTGAGCTGTTTACATCTGGATATAGTAGCAGAACGAAAGGAACATCCGGATTAGACGACGAATTTGGTTCTTTGAATAGTTCAATCGTAAAAGAAGAACTTGCAAGTGATAAGCCTTAAGGATTGATATTATATCCTTTCTTGAATTAAAAGACAGCTTTCAGTAAAAATCTGAAGCTGTTTTTTTAAATTATGGCTCTGTTTAACTTAATTGTTGATTTTCTTCAAATTAATAAGCATATTCGAGTTTTATTTCGAATATGCTTATTTTCTCGAGTGGCGAATAAGTACGAGTATCGAGAAGTCCTCTTTTAAGAGTATCAATATAATATTCTATTCAAACAGTTCATTCCACAATTTTGAGCAACTCTTCTACTTACAAGTTCATATTCACGACCATTAATATTCATAAGTCCAT
>DATMJF010000042.1:0-6508 GCA_035554455.1 Rummeliibacillus sp. | reverse complement strand
GGTTCCCATGTATTCACGCCTAATTGTTGTGCTTCTTCGCCTGTAATTTTTTTCGCAAAAAACAACATCATCATCTCACTTCCTCATAGGTAATTATGGAAAAAGAAGTTCTATAAACGTACTGTCTCAACATTTATCTCTTTTAACTGTTTGAATTCCTTTTTTATAAAGTAAATAGCTATAAGAACTCCGGGAATTTCTGAAGCAGGACCTGAGTACCATATACCTTCTACACCCCATAATTTCGGAAAGATAAACATAAACGGGAACGTGAACAACAGCGTTTTACTTACATTTATAAATGTTGCCGTCCAGTTTCTCTCCTGTGCTTCGTAATAGCCGGAGATAAGTAAACTAACGGCATTCAATGTAAACATGCAATTAAACACGATTGTCGTCCAGATGCCGAGTTTCTGTAAATCCGGATCGCCGCCTGAGAAAAATGACACAATGGGATTTGCAAAAATGATGAGTATGGCTGTCATAATTGCAAAGAAGCCTACCGTAAAAATGAGCCCAATCTTAATTGCATCTCTAACACGATCATAATTGCCAGCACCGTAATTATAACTAATGATTGGTTGAAGTCCTGTCATCCCGCCGAGTGCTGCTAAGGCAAGCAGATTTGTAATGTAACCGTTTTGAATCGTGAAAGCAGCAACATGCAGGCCACCACCGTAACTTTGCAGTAAAGTGTTGAAGAAAATGATGGCAAAAAACATCATCAACTGACCTGAGAAAGAGGCAAATCCTGTCCAAGCGACTTCACCGATTGTCTTGAGGTTAATCATAATATCTTTGATTTTTGGCTTAAGTTTTGTTTTGCCAAACCAGAAATAAAAGATCAAGAGAACAGGAATAGCTTGCGAGATTGTATTGGCCCATGAGGAACCCATCATCCCCATATCAAACTTCGTTACCATAATCCATTCTGTAATTCCCCCAACAGCAGCAGCAACAAGCCAACTGTTCATGGATAAAATAGGTTTTTCATCAATATTGGTTAAAATACTTAAAACAACGGCCAATATCGTTAATGGCAAGGAAATCCATAAAAGACGGCTGTATTGCACCGCATATGGAAGGACTTCCTTACTTGCCCCAAACAATGTCATCGTTTGATTTTCAAAGATCAATCCCAGTCCAGCTATCAAAACGGAGATGAAAAGTGTAAACCATAAAGTTTGTCCCATTATTGCTCTAGCTTCTTCAATCTTTCCTTGCCCAAGTCGAAGGGAAATGACTGCTCCGGCACCCACTCCAAAAAGAACACCGAGCATACGCGTAATAACCATAACTGTAAATCCTATACCAATTCCTTCAATTTCTAGAACTTGAAAGCCACTGACGAAATAGCCATCGATTACAGATACAACTCCTAGAATCACGTTAGCCATAATTCCTGCCAAAGCAAATCGCAAATATAGCAATGGAATACTTTTGGTTCCCAGCATTGAATCATTCGCCGTCTTCACTAATACTTCTGACTGATCCTGTTCTCTCTCAGATGAAGGATGTTTTTTCGCTATTCCCATAGGCATATCCCCCTATTAATAATTTAAGCAGCAAGTTAAGCCAATTAATTTGCATACCAACCTACAGGTTTGACATGCCGATGAACATTGATTTGCTTCGTTTCCATAAAGTGTTCCAGTCCAACAGAACCTAATGATCTGCCGATTCCACTTTGCTTATACCCTCCCCAAGGGCTATCAACATAGGCAAGGTGATAACTATTAATCCAAGTAATTCCTGCCCGTAATTTACTAATAATACGATTCGCTCGATCCATATCTTCAGTAAATACTGCACCTGCTAATCCATAGATGGAGTCATTTGCCTTCTGAATGGCATCTTCCTCATCTTTAAATTTCTGTACGACAAGGACTGGACCAAAAATCTCTTCCTTAACAATACGCATATCCTCATTTACATCAGCAAAGATTGTTGGTGCAACGAAAAATCCCCGCTCTAGCCCATTTTCTGTTAAGCGCTTACCACCACATACTAATCTTGCGCCTTCTTCAATCCCACTTTTAATATAATCTAAGACTTCATTCATATGAAACTCATTTGTAAGCGCTCCCATTTCAGTGTTCTCGCTTTCCCCGTTGCCTACTACAATTTTGTTTGCGCGCTCCGCCAGCCTTTCCACAAACTTATCGTAAATAGTCTCTTGTACAAGTAAACGAGATGCAGCTGAACAAACTTGACCGGCATTATGAAAAATACCGAACATCGCATTCTCCACCGCTGCTTCAAAATCCACATCGTCGAACACAATAAGTGGAGATTTACCACCCAATTCAAGCGTTATTTTTTTCATATTGCTTGTAGCTGCATGCATAATACTTTGACCTGTTTTTGTTCCCCCGGTAAAGGAAATCTTGTCAACATCAAGGCTCTCAGCAAGCTCGTTCCCAACTTTTGACCCTGGTCCCAAAACCAAGTTCGCCACTCCAGCGGGAATTCCGACCTCTTCAATAATCTCAAATAATTTGAATGCGCTTACAGGCGTTAACTCAGCAGGCTTAAGTACAATTGTATTCCCTGCTGCGAGTGCCGGAGCAATTTGCCAAGCAGCCATCATAAGCGGGAAGTTCCAAGGTACAATCAAACCACAAACACCAATCGGTTCATGAATAATGATTGTTTCTGAAGAATCCGCACGAATATAAGATTCCTCTTTTATTTCTTTAACCTGATCAGCATAATAACGGAAGGTTTGTATTGCTACAGGAATATCCGCAGTCGCAGTCGCTCGAATGACCTTTCCATTATTTGACGTTTCCAAATAAGCTAATTCAGTTGCCTTTTCTTCAAGTCGGTCTGCTATCTTATAAAGGTAGGCCGCTCTTTCTTCAGCAGATAAATTCGACCAGATACCGCTATCAAATGCTTTACGAGCTGCCTTGATTGCCTTCTTTGCATCATCCACTGATCCATCAGCAGATGTTGCAATTACTTCTCCGTTTGCAGGATTCATAATGTTTTTTCTATCTCCAGATAACGCTTCTACCCATTCCCCATCAATAAACATGTTAATTTTCATGAACATCTCTCCTTTAACCTATCATATCGAGCATTTTGAAACTAATATGAGCTAGATTTACCAGCAGTGTTTTTTGATTATAGAGCGGGAATGATTTGAGACGTTCTTTTTCAAATCGAAATCCGCCTGCATCTCCCGTAATAATCCATTGAGCCAATAACTTACCGAATAAAGTCGAGAGGGAAGCGCCATGCCCCGAATAACCTGTTGCAAAATATGCACCCTCTTTGGATTTGCCTATTAACGGGAATGTGTCGACTGTAACCCCGATAAATCCACCCCAACGATAATCTATTTTGCTTCCAGCCAGTTTTGGCATTATTTTAACCATGGCATCATAAACACTTTGATACACTTCTTCCCCTAAATTAGGACGTATATCACCACCGCCGAAAACGATCCGATTATCCGGTGTACGTCTGAAATAGTAAAGGAAATGGCTTGTATCGAACACCATACGATCTTTCGGAATGACGGAATTTACAACTGATTCTGGAAGCTGTTCAGTAGCAATAATACGCGCTGAAATTGGCAGTACGCCTTTGTTTAACTCATTTATGATTTTTCCGGAGTAGCCATCTGTAGCCACAATAATATCTCTAGCAGTAACAGTCCCTTTTTCTGTTACAACTTTCACATTGTTTTGACGATACTCAATAGATAATGCTTTCGAATGCTCAAAGATTTTTGCACCAACTGATTTAGCGGCTTCTCCCAAACCAATTGCATAGTTCAGCGGATGGAATGAGTAACTCGAATTGTCAACTAAGCAGCCATGATAAAGTGGGGAATCAATCTCTTGATGCATCTGATTTTTATCAAGCACCCTTGATTCGTACCCGAAATGTTCGTTTAAGTAATCGCTTTCATTTTTCAATTCTTCAAAATGTTTAGCTTTATAAGCGGTTACAATATGACCTGTCCTTCTAAAGTCACAGTTAATTTGATGCTCTTCAATGATGCTTTTAACCAGTTGAACACTACGTAAAGAAAGATCATTAAGTTGTTTCGCTTCGTCAGTTCCATACTTTTTGGTAAGCTCCTGCATCGTTGGCTTATAGCCTGGCAATACCATTCCGCCATTGCGACCGCTGGCACCATATCCGATCGTTTCTTGTTCAATGACAATGGCACTTCTCCCTAGTTTTTGCAAATGATACGCAGAAGAAAGACCTGTGAAACCTGCACCAATAATGACAACATCAGCCTCTACATTTCCTTCAAGGGGCGTTCCTTTTGTATAGCAGTTTGCAGTCGCTTTCCATAATGAAAGTGTATCCATTCGATCCATTTTTTTCATCACTTATTCCTTCTCCTTTCGTGACATGTATGTTACAATACTGTCAAAATTATTCTGACTTTTCAAACTACTTGAGATTATCATATGATTTGGGGCTACCTCCACGTCAATAGTTTTTTTAAAGATTTTTGGATTTATTTTCATAAAAAAGTGGAGCAACTCCACTTTTTCCATAGGGGGGACATCTATGAAAATCGGTACATTTGCAAAGATTTTTCATGTTACAACCGATACTGTTCGTTATTACATCGAACTCGGATTATTGCTTCCGGACAAAAAAAACACTCAGTATCAAATGAACCAATCGTGCCACGATGACATGGTCTTTATCACCAAATTGAAAAAATTCCATTTTTCACTCCAAGAAGTACAAGAAATTCTATCGTATCAGCGTGTTACAAATTTCTCGGACCATGAAGATATCGACTACTACAACAACCTGCTCAGTGAAAAAAAGAACCAGCTAATCAAGAAAAAAGATGAAATATCAAAGGCAATTCAATTGATTGAAAAAGCGGTTCAAACCAGCTCTCCTACATCCAAAGAGGAAAATTTTACAGGAGTCCCACTTTCCTTCGTAAATCTTCTCTATTGTCCAAAGTGCCACATCCTACTTGAAATGAAAGATGTGACTATAAAAAATAATTACATTCAAAAAGGTGGGTTAACTTGTACTTGTAGTTACGAGGCAGCTATTGAAGAAGGGATTATTATCACCACAAACTTATATGAGACATCTCCATATCCGTCTTATTTTTACGATATAGAAACGATTAAAGAGATGAATCACAGTATGATAAATTTATTTGAAAAAGGTAACTTTTGGTTTCAAAAAGTTCTGCAAAGTATAGATTTGAAAAACAAATTAATTGTAGAAACAAACATTGATGCTTTTGTGACACTTCCCAAATATATCGATAATCTTGATATGAGCGCATCCTATGTATTCAGCGGCTACTCACTTGCGATGCTCAAGAAGGTAAAAAAAAGAATTGAGGGTAAAAATCCTAAGCTAAACGTCCTTTATATTTTGAATACGGATTTAAACCTACCATTGAAACCTCTTAGCATCGATGTTTTTGTGGACAGTTACACAACAAATGATTTTTCACTACTTAATCCACAGTTTCCCATAAATACTCTTAAAAACTATCTTCATAGCGATTCCATCATTGTTGGCGGGTACTCTTATTATGACAACTGGTCAAAATCATTAGTGAACATTTCTTCCTTATATCCTAATTCTCATCAACACACTTTATATCCAAAATACATAGACGAGAATTTATCAGTTAACGGATTTCAAATATCACAAAGCGAAAATATCGGTTACTGTACAGATCCAGGACCTTTTTTTGATTATCATGTTAAAGATGATAAATTCCACATGTCAATGTATTTAGCCAGTACGGCAAAGTAGAACACAAAAAAGGTGGTCCTTAAAGGACTAGTTTACGATGGGATCGCCTTTTCGAGATGATAACGCTTACATATTTCCTTGAAAATTGAAAACAAAAAAAGGCCTGAAAAATTTTTCAAGCCTTGAGTCCGATAGTAACCTGCTACATGTAATAATTGAAAAAAACTCTATTTATGATACGGTTCACCGCAACGGGGCTAAATGATGTTTCACCAACCCTTACTCCAAGTATTCGATTTTATTTCATTTGCATAATACCACTAAGTATGGCGAATATACCTATTCCAATACAACTCAAGCAAACAGTTCTTAATTTCCTTTTAGATGGTTTAATGAAATAAAATAAAACCCCAAATAAAACTAAAAGAATACCTATTATTATACTAGCCCAATAAAATAGCGGGGCAAGGTTTTCAAGAGCATTATCTATTGTATTTTCAATTTTTTGTTCCATATTTCTTAAACCTCCATGCTGTTGATTTTACTAGTAATAATGTTGATGACAATAACACTGATCAATAATTTCTTATGACTTCTTTTTGATTGAAGGTCTTTACTAATCCAGATATTTTTACAGCGTATTCATAATCCATATCAAATTCCTCCTAAAGTTTATACATACATATATATGTATGTATATATGTAAAAGTAAACTGCCCAAAGGCAGTCCACTTAGATATTTGCAATGATTTTGTGAAATTTTTCAAGGACAGCAAGTATGTTGTCATCAATCACT
>DATMJF010000041.1:0-2361 GCA_035554455.1 Rummeliibacillus sp. | reverse complement strand
ATTCAAGACAATGATATTCATCATATTATCATGCGTATTTTCTAATTGCAATATAACTGTTTTATTGGATTCGGAACTACAGATGCGTTATATATAAGCGAAACGAGCATTTCCACTTTTAATTTAAAAATCCTTACATAGCATAAGCTACATAAGGATTTATTAATACATAACAAGTATTAGCCAAAGATACTACTAATACCATCAATTATTTTTTGGAAGAAGCTTTTCACACTCGCCCAGAAGCCTGAATCACTTTTTATATCTTCATTGATCTTGCCTAATTGGTCTTTGATATGCCCACTTAAATCATCCAATTGTGTAGACCATTTACTAAAGTCAATATCAAGTTTGCTAATTTTATTCATAAGATCGATTAACAATTGACGGTCTTTATCACTTAAATTGATTTCTAATTTTTTTAGTTGCTCATCGACGATTTTTTCAACGTCTGCTTTTGTAGCAGGGTTTTGTTCTGCAATTTGCTTTTTAATATCTGTTAATAGTTGACTAACTTTTTCGTTATCGACCCCAGAATTTTGGGCAATGTCAGTAGCAACTGATAATTCTTGGTTTGCTACATCTGTACGATCTTTGTCTAACGTTTTTCCTGTTGTTACTTCGTATGCTTTGTAGATACCAGCTAACGCAGAATGACCCGTTACTTTTTTAGGCGCTGCAACTTCAACAGTCGCATCTTCAATCCCTGCTGTTAGCATCGCGTTAGAGTACATATCAGCTGTTACTTCTGTAATGTTCTCGGGTGTCACAACATTAATGACTAAACCCGAACCAGCATCTTTTGGTGTGATTTTAGCTGATGAATAGAGACGTGCGCTAGAGTTCCCATTTTCAATATATTTGGCAATGTCTGCACCTGTAATTGTGATTTCTTGAATATCAGAATTATTTGTAACTCCTAAACTATTTTTTACGCTTGCTTTTTCGCTTTCTGATAGACTTCCACCATAGACTACGATTGGAACACCTAATTTTTCATTAACAACTTCACCTGACGATTGCGATGAATTAGTACTTGCATAGCTTATTGTTGGCGCAACTACAGCTGTTGTTAAACACATAGCTGCTACAACAGCGAAGATTTGTTTTTTCATTAATTCATTTCCTCCTTAAACCCTTTGTTACTTATTCGTGTACAGTTTATGCTGACTTTTTGTAATTAATTTGAATATACGTATAACATCTTCATTAATAATACGTTAAAAAGAGCAAAAAGTTTCTGAAAGTGTCTAAAACTTTCTCCTTTTGCTCTTTAGTTCACTTATTTAATTAAAGTCCAGCCGTCTTCTTGTTCGATACGATCTGCTTTCATCAAAGTACCTAATGCACGTTTAAATGCACCTTTACTCATATGGAACATTTCTTTAATTTCATCAGGTGAAGATTTATCACCAAATGGCATTTTACCGCCAACTTCTTGAAGATACTTAAAGATTTGCTCGGCATCATCTGATAATCGTTCATATTTACGTGGAAGCATAGAAGCATTAATGGTACCATCTTCTTTTACTTCAATAATACGTACATTAACATCAGAGCCTAGACGAGGTTCTGCTCCACGTTCAGATTCATGAACGAAAATACGATATGGTTTATCTACACCGAGTAAGAATGTTCCAACTGGCAATAAACGATAAGGGCGAGCCAAAATATTCTTATTAAATAGTTCTGGTTCTGCCTCTTCATACATTTCTAATACTTTTTCTTCCGTAATAAGACGACCAAATAGGCCACCTTCACGGTCTGTACGTAATGTGATATAAAGGTGTTGTCCAGGTTCTGGCCAAAGCGGTTTTAATTTTGGTAAATCTTCAGCAGGAACTAGTACTTCTCTTGAAGTACCGATATCCACATAAGCACCTTCACGATCTTTTACATGTAGTACACGTGCCCATCCATATTCGTCTTTGAGAATATGTGGAATCGCTGTTGTTGCAGATAGATTTCCTCTACGATCTGCATACAAAAACACTTCTATTTTGTCATTAACCTTTAACGGTTCTGTTACCTCAGAAGCATTTAACGGAATATCTAATTCATCGTTTGTTAAAATATACTTAGATTCTTGTTGTTCTTTTACTACTAATTTTACTATGTCGCCAGATTGTAATTCTGCCATATTTCATGCTCCTTTCATATGACATGTATTATTCACCTGTATGAGCTTTTAGCTCTTCCATTTTGTGAATAAAATCGGGGTTCTCTTCTAAAACTTGTATGAGATCAGCAATGCATTCAATGGAATTCCAGCTCAAATGATGCTCGATTCCTTCTACATCATTGTATATTCGTTCTTCATCCACACCAATAAGTCTTAAAAACTGCTCCAATAAGCTATGT
>DATMJF010000040.1:0-3046 GCA_035554455.1 Rummeliibacillus sp. | reverse complement strand
AATCAATTGCTTCGCCACTAATTGTCATATTATCGGTATTCATCACGCCATGTATAAAGCCAATTTGCTGCCAGCTTGCAATCAACTTAGCTTGACGATGAACCACATGACTGAAAAACTCAGCATAACAATTGTCCTGTTTTGCAAGTGTAGGATAGTGTCGTTGAATTGCATAATCTGCAAGTGCTCTTAAATCCTCTTGTTCACAAAAATGTCGTGCGAATTGGAAAGTACCCACTCGTAAATGACTTGATGCAACTCTTGTTAAAATCGCGCCATCTAATACACACTCACGGTAAACATGCTCTCCCGTTTTAACAACGGCTAAGCTTCTCGTCGTCGGAATATGAAGTGCATGTAAAGCTTCACTAATAATGTACTCTCTTAGCATTGGACCTACTGCAGCACGCCCATCTCCCCCACGTGAATAAGGTGTTCTTCCAGATCCCTTTAATTGAAAATCTTTTAGTCCTTGCTTTGTTTCTTGCTCACCAATTAAAAGTGCCCGTCCATCTCCAAGCATTGTAAAATGTCCAAACTGATGCCCTGCATAGCTTTGCGCAATTTGAGCTGCTGATTCAGGCATCTCATTGCCTGCTAAAATTTGCAACGCTCGTTCACTCTTCAATTTGCTAGCATCAATCCCAAGCTCATCAGCTAATAGTTCATTGACAACTAAAAACGACGGATTACTCACTGGATTTAATGGTGTAACTTTATAAAAGGAAGAAGGTAGTGACAAATAGCTTTGATTTTCTTGCATATTTTCTCCTCGCTTTTTTATATTCTTATTTACAGTATAAAGGAAATTCATGAGAACAAGTGATACAGACATCTACCATCTCGAACATAAGATTTATCTATAGAGTATTTGTATTAATCTACATACATATCCATATCAATTTCACACCCTACAACAGCTAAAAAGTTCAAAATGTCTTTATTTAAATAAAAACCTGGTACATTTGCGTAGATAAATCATTTACACTATAAACGGTACAAACTTAAAGTTTCCACTTAAAATATTGGTAGTATAACAAAACTTTCGGTATAGTGATAGTCTATAAGGAAAGAAAAAGATAGGTGTTGTAATTGAATAATTTTATAATTGATGGTAAACAAGGATTCATTCAAATAGAGTTCAATGAAGTATTCGGTTTTCCAGATGAAACTAGTTTTGACGGTGGATATGATGTTCGAGGAAAATTATCACTTAAAAGCGAAAATTATTATGTAAAAGATGCCGAAGTATGGTTTACTACAGGTCAGATTTATACGTTGTACAAACAATTGCAAAAGGCCTATAAACTGTTAAAAGGCTCTATCACTTTTTCAAATAGAGATGAAACCTTTAAATTTGAAATGAAATTTAATCGCTCAGGCCAAATTGAAATAGAAGGATCTTTTCAAGAGTTTTTGGATAAAGAAAATATATTACAATTTGAATTTTTGAGCGACCAGAGCTATTTAATAACAACTCTAGAAGAATTAAAAAATATCGTTGAGAATTATGGTGATTTAAAAGGGATAAAAAAATGAATTAGGAGAAATATTTTTGAAACTGTCTACCTATTGGGGTGCATCCAAAAGAGTATGAGTAAGTAAGAATACAAAGCAAAGAAACCAGCTCATCAATAATGATACATATGCTTTGGAAGAAAATGTTCTAAGGGGGTTTTTATGAGAAAGACAAGTAAATTTTTAATTATCTTAGGTATTGCGCTTATAATCAGCATCGTTGCATTTTCATTCTATCAAAAAGAAAAAGCAAATACTGAAACAGATAAATATGTTCCAAAAAGTCATAGCGATACCATTTTCTTTCTATTACCCTAAAAATCGATCAGGTATAACTAAGATTGATTTGTTATTAATTCTACAAGACTCTCAATAAACTTATCAATTTTAATTAGGAGAATAAATACAAGAATAAAAACAACTTCTCTCATCATAATTATAAATGAACCTCGAATAAGCTAATTCAAGGTCCATTTTATTTTATATTTTACTTTTTATTTTTTTCGTTTTTTTCAGTTGCATTGTCAGCTCGTTTGAATTCTTTTCGATAAATTACTTCTTGCATCGATGATAGTGCATTATCTTTTGTTGTCAATTGTTGATGTGGTAACTTATTATCCTTCAACGAAAACACTCCTTTCTTTATTACTCTTCCACAGTTTTTCCTATGTAACGATGGATATACCTGAGTTTTTTATGACAAATTAAAAAAATCAAAGAACCACAGTTTTACCATTACTGTGGTTCTTTTTATGCTTAATTAAATCCATAAAAGTCTGCGACAAATACAAAAAGAAGTATGACCAATATAAAAGAATTCAGGACAATTAAGACCATTCGGTTGTTCCGTTCATACTTAAGATTACACATCCGATTCCAAGTACACCAAACACAATTGGTTAGTAAAATGACAATCGTTAAAAAACTATCTTAAAAAAGATACATTTTGGTCAAATTAATCAATTATTTCATTTTCAGCTTCTCAATTTGCTGCTCAACACGCTCCCCTAGTTCTGAAGATGCATCACGCAAATAATTTAAAACAATCTTTTGCGTTTCATATGATATACCGGAGAGATCAATTGCCAGGTTATTGACTAAATTTTCTTGCTGATCTGGCAGTAAAGATTCGTAATACTCACCTGCTTGTGTAAAGTCATCCTGCTTTGGGATATCAGATCGCACCAGCTCTCCTTCCACATACCTACCACTACCGCTTGTTACGAGTGAAGAAGGTGACCAATTTTTTTGGTGATTAACTGGTATGTCACGGAAATTTGGACCTATGCGCCGACGCTGTGAGTCCGAGTAAATATTGGCACGACCTTGCAATATTTTATCATCTGATAATTCAGCACCTTCTAAAAGATTGGAAGGTGAAAAGGCTAATTTTTCTACCTGCTCCATATAGTCATGTGGATTTCTATTCAATACGAGTCGGCCAACTTCTCGCATTGGATATTGCCGTTCATCCCAAACCTTTGTATCATCTAACGGATCATAAGGAAGCTTTACCACGTCATTTGGA
>DATMJF010000039.1:0-2719 GCA_035554455.1 Rummeliibacillus sp. | reverse complement strand
TTAGATACCAAGTCTTCTTCTACTTTTAAACCGCTACCATTTCAATACGAATTTTATCAGCAATCATTGCGATGAACTCAGAGTTTGTTGGTTTTGATTTAAGATGGTGTACTGTGTAGCCAAACATTTTGGAAATAGATTCATAGTTTCCACGATTCCATGCGACTTCGATGGCATGGCGAATCGCACGTTCCACTCTAGAAGGCGTTGTATCGAATTTTTTCGCAATGTCTGGATATAACACCTTTGTGATCGAACCAAGCAGTTCTACGTCCAGATAGACCATTTGAATTGCCTCACGAAGGTATGCATAACCTTTAATGTGAGCAGGTACGCCAATTTCTTTAATAATAGCTGTGATTGTGGCATCAAGTTGACGTTGGTCCAATTTTTGTGGTTTAGAGCCTTGTAAAATGCTGACACGTTTTTGTTTTTCAACTCGTTTACCAGCACATTGTAGTATTTTCGTCGCTAATCGATCAAATTCAAATGGCTTTAGCATGAAGTAAGAAGCACCTAATTCAACAGCTTGCTTCATCACATCTTCTTGGCCAAAAGCTGTTAACATAATTACTTGAACGTTGTTATATTGTGGATTTTCATGCATTGTTTCAAGAACAGCTAGTCCATCTAGATGTGGCATAATAATGTCCAATAATAGTACATCTGGAATTTGTTCTTCCAGCATTTTCAAACATTGTTTGCCATTTGTTGCTGTACTAATCACTTCGATTTCAGATTGATTTGAAAGATATTCCTCCATCATTTTTACTAATTCACTATTATCATCCACGATTGCAACTTTTACTTTCTCCATTAATGTTCCTCCTTAGTACTTCCTAAAATAAGATCAAAATCTGAGTATACTCTGAATGTAGACACGCTTTTGACTAAAATGGTTTATTCGACAACTTTAGGGTTAGCCCTTTAATTTTTCAAAAAATGAGTATGTTGGAATAGATATTTTCTTGATTTCGACAAAATTATGTATATTTTATACCTAGTGTTTTCTTACCTTAATTGTAACAAATATTTACCCGAAAAAATATGATGCTTTTGCTGTTTTCACTATAAATTAGAGAAAATCCACCCGAAATGGGTGGATTTATATTAAGCAGGTTGATTTTGGAGCATTTCTGTAATTGGTAATGCGGCTCCTTTTTCTGGACTTTCGATAAACATATGAGTTACTGCCCCTGCGAAGTGCCCGTTTTGTATAATGGGACTACCGCTCATTCCTTGCAAAATGCCGCCTGTTTTTTCTTTTAATACGGGGTCTGTTATTTCAATTTGGAAGTTTTTTTCATTCACTTTCGTTATCGTAACATCAAATGACTCCACTTTTTTTCCTGATATAGTCGTTAATAATTTTGCAGGTCCTTTTTTGATCTCGGAAGGTTGCATAATTTCAATTGCTTCTGGCAAAGCTGGTTGTATAGGTTTTTGCCATTTTCCAAAAATTCCATATACACTATTAGACACTATGCTTCCGATTTGACCTTGATCATTTTCAACTGCAGAGATTTTGTATCCTGGTTCGCCAGGAATACTTTTCTTAATATGCTCAATTCTTGCATAAAAAATCGCTCCTTGATTGAATTGAGGTGGTTTTTGTAAAATTTGATCGATGATTTGATGTCCTAATGCACCATATTGGTTGGTATCAGGATCTAAGAAGGTAAGTGTACCTATACCATCTGTCTCATCACGAAGAAAATTCATAACGGATGTCATTTCTTCTCTTTTTACATCCAGTTTTTTATCTTTTTCATCTCTGCTAATGGTTAAAGTTATGGAGTCTTTTTTTGATGTTTTAACGATTTCATGAATGTTTTCGAGTTTTTTTACGGAAGTATCATTGACCATTTCAACAATATCTCCTCTTTTTAACCAACTTCCATTTTGTAATAACACATCATTTGAAACTGTAATGTCAGCTAATTTCAATTCCACACCAATTGAGTCTCCCATCGGTATGACCTTTTTCGCTGCACTTGCAATCGTTGTCCAGGATCCAAAAACGACAAATAAAATAAATAAGCTCAGAAAAGAGCGCTTCGCATTTTGCATATGTCACCTCCTTTTCACTTATCATGGCTTCTATTTGAATAGTTATGAAAGGTAAATATTTGTCTACACTTTGAACGTATAAAAAAACATCTCACAAATATTTGTAAGATGCTTAAAATTTAGGCTATGTTAAAGAGTACTGTAGATTTTTCATTCAAAATGCCAGCTAAACCGCAGAGTAATTCTATTCGGTTCGTTCTCTCACTTTTTGGCGTGCTGGTACAATAACATTTTCCTTCTAATATCAACAATCAATTTAACAGCGCCTAAATTTATACATTTTTAGCGGACAAGACGCTTTGAAAGAACCGTTTCTGCATTTAATTAAATCATTGCTTTTTTCCGTTCATCAGCAATTTCAATCAATTCTTTAGCATGTTGGAATGTCAATTCAGTTACTTCCGCTCCGGACATGATACGACTGATTTCATCGATACGATCATTACCAAAAATTTCAGTTAAAGATGTAAATGTTCGATTTGTATCTTCTTGTTTTTGGATATGATAATGATGATCTGCCATTGCTGCAACTTGAGGCAAATGGGAAATACATAAAACTTGAGAATGTACTGAAATTGCAGCAATTTTTTCTGCAATTGCTTGCGCAACTCTTCCACTAACTCCAGTATCCACTTCATCAAAAATGATT
>DATMJF010000038.1:0-13992 GCA_035554455.1 Rummeliibacillus sp. | reverse complement strand
TGAAATGTTCGTATTTAAAAACCGAAAATGGATTTATGAATTTGATTCAAATGGGGGAGATTATGAAAATATTTCTGTTAATTAGCCAAATCTTTTATCTAATTTGTATAGTTTTCTGGATTCCGATTTTCGGATTGTCGTTTATGAGTTTTGATGCCGGCTTCAACCTATATAACGTAATTTTTGTCTTAGCAATTGGATTCTATCCGATTGCGGTAATAGTTTGTTCCATTATTGCTTGGATCTTTCGATTACGTAAAAGACGCGTTGCTATCATCATCAATCTTATACCAATGCTGTGGATTCTGCTTATAGGTCTGTCAATACTGTATTTTTAATATTTTTCCATAAGAACTAGATTACAAGATTAGTTTTGTAGGAATTTAACAAGTCACTCCTTAGTGGCTTTTCTTTATTTGTAATGAATAGTATAAGAATTTTATCGCTGAACGAAAGATTTCATCCTACACGGATTATGACAAAACTCAAGTGAGCTATCCTTCTACTATTTTCTTTATCCTATTTTTTAATTCTATGGATATTCCATCGCCTCTTTCCCTTCATAATCCCTATTCTTTATTTCTAAATTTTCTCTTACAACCTATTATTTAGTTTTAATTTGTAATTTTCTAAAAATATAGATTGTTTTTTAGTTTCAAAAGGTTTATTATATTTACAATCCAAATAAGATTACTAAGGATTAATTGAGGAGGGATTTTTTAATGAAGAAATTTTTTACAGCAATTATTTTACTAGTTGTATTAGCTTCATTATCAGCTTGTGGTAAAGGTGCCGAAAGCAGTACTGATAGTGGCAAAAAACTTAACAAATTAGAACAAATCAAAAAAGACGGTGTTATTAATATTGGTCTTGAAGGAACGTTTCCGCCATTTAGCTTTCATGATTCAAAAGGAAAATTAACTGGTTTCGAATATGAAATTGCAGATCAAATTGCCAAAGATTTAGGTGTGAAACCAAACTATGTTGAAACAAAATGGGATTCACTGATAGCTGGTCTTGATACAGATAAATATGATTTTGTTGTAAATAACATCTCTATTACTGATGAACGCAAACAAAAATACGACTTCTCCATTCCATATATGGTTTCAAATGCGGTATTAGCAGTTCGAAAAGACAATACAGAAATTAATTCACTTAAGGACTACAAAGGTAAAAAAAGTGCACAAACAGTTACTTCTAACTTTGCACAAGATGCAAAGAATTTAGGCGCTGAAATTGTTCCAAACGAAAATTTAACACAATCTCTTGACCTAGTAACCCAAAAACGCGCTGATGGTACAATCCATGATGAAGTAACTTTCCTTACTTATTTAAAAGAACATCCTGATGCAAATTTACGAATCGTAAACGGAAAAGTAAGTTCTACAGACATTGCGCTTATCCTAAACAAAAATCAAGATGAATTCCGCGAAAAATTAAACGAAGTTATTCAAAAAAGAATTGATGATGGTACTTTCTCTAAAATCTCAGAAAAATACTTTAATAAAGATATCATGAACAAATAGTCTTCAGATTTAGAGATTGTTAATTCTTGCAATCTCTATTTATTCACCAAAGGAGGTCGTTTAATGGAACATTCACTTGAAGTTGCAATGGAGGCATTTTGGCCAGTTTTAAGAGCGGGTCTTACGATCACTCTTCCTTTATCTCTTATTTCATTTGCCATTGCCCTAGTCATTGCAATAATTACAGCATTAGTTAAACTTTCACACTTCAAGCTGTTAAGGGCGATCTTCAGTATTTATGTATGGATATTCAGAGGTACACCATTACTTGTTCAGCTATTTATCGCATTTTATGGTCTACCTTATGCAGGAATTGAACTTGACCCTTGGACAGCAGCAATTATTACATTTGCCTTAAATACCGGAGCATATTCTTCGGAATCAATTCGGGCATCAATTTTAGCAATTCCAAAAGGACAGTGGGAAGCCGCAGAATCTCTAGGTATGAGCTACGGGCAAGTATTACTTCGTGTGATTGCACCACAAACTTTCCGTATTTCTCTACCCCCTATTACGAATGACTTTATCGATTTAGTAAAAGGAACTTCTCTTGCAGCAAGTATTACGATTGCAGAAATGACCATGATTGGACAACAAATTACGGCTGTTACATATGAACCCCTAGCTATATATTCATTGGTTGCGCTGATTTATCTTGCTTTCTGTTCAATATTAACTTACTTCCAAAGCCGTTTAGAAAAAGCCGCTTCCAAATACGTTTAAGGAGGGATTCTCCATATGGTTCAATTCAAAGATATTACCAAAACTTTTGGCGATCATATCGCCCTAAAAAATATTTCAATCCAGTTTCATGAAGGTGAAACAACTGTAATTCTTGGCCCTTCTGGTTCTGGAAAATCAACTTTACTTCGGTGTATTAACTTGCTAGAATTACCAGATAGAGGGTTACTTACGATTCCTCCTACAATCATTTCATTTGATCAACCAATATCAAAGATTGATAAAATGACAATTCGAAAAAATACAGCAATGGTGTTTCAAAGCTTTAACTTATTTCCTCACCGAACTGTTATCGAAAATGTTATTGAAGGTCCGGTGACTGTTCTAAAGCAAGATAAGCAACAATCACTTGAAAACGCAAAAGAATTACTCGCAAAAGTAGGCATGTCACAGCGCGAAAATCATTATCCCTCTCAGCTTTCTGGCGGTCAGCAGCAACGCGTAGCCATTGCTAGAGCACTCGCTATGAATCCGAAATTCTTATTATTCGATGAGCCAACAAGTGCCCTAGATCCCGAACTTGAGGGTGAGGTTTTAAAGGTATTACAGAAGTTAGCTGAAGAAGGAAAATCGATGATTATTGTCACACATAACTTGAACTTTGCTCGTAAGGTTGCTGATAGGATTTTGTTCCTTGAAAACGGTGAACTGTTATTTGACGGATCAACCGACCAATTTTTCAATGATACATCAAATGAACGTATTCAAACGTTCATTCAATCTATGGAATTTATTTAAAGGAGACGATCATATGTCAAAAGATAAAACAAATGTAGAAAGTTTCGATTTAGACCACACAAAAGTTGTTGCACCTTACGTTCGATTAGCAGGTGTGAAGGAAGGCCAAAATGGTGATGTTGTTCACAAATATGATATTCGCTTCAAACAACCAAACAAAGGTCATATGGAAATGCCTGCACTTCACTCACTTGAACATCTAATGGCTGATAATATCCGTAACCACTCAGATAAAGTTATCGACCTTTCACCTATGGGTTGCCAAACTGGATTTTATTTATCATTCATCAACCATGATAATTATGAAGATGTGCTAAATATTCTAGAACTTACACTAAAAGATGTACTTGCTGCAAAAGCTGTACCTGCTTGCAACGAAGTCCAATGCGGCTGGGCAGCAAGCCATAGTTTAGAAGGCGCTCAAGAGTTAGCAAAAGAATTTTTAGCAAAACGCAATGAATGGCATCAAGTATTTGGTGAGTAGTTTTTTTAGAGAGCTTGAATTGTTAAAAATAAAGATTTGATATAATGCATAGGGCTATCTTAAACGTGAATTTCTTCACATTCAAGATAGCTCTTTAAAAGTTATAATTATCTGAATTTATCCGTTTCTAGTCTTTTAAGTTCTAGTTTTGAAATTTTGCCGGTAGCTGTCATGGCAAAGCATCAAGTGTTTCGATTTCACAAACTTTTGCATAATTGACTACTCTACTATTGACGTAGTCTCGAATTTCTTCAAGTGTTGCTGTGGCATCAGGAATACTTAAATGATCTCCAAAAAAGTACGCGAGCGTTTTTCTATTTCTTCTGATGATGAGGATATTTTCTTGAAATCTTCCATTGTCACATTAATTTGTTCGTTTGTTTTCTCCACACTTACAGATACCCGATTAATGCTATCTGTAACATTTTCGATTTCTTTCACAATACCTTCAATATTTTCTTTAACTTCGGTAATGGAATGTTCCACTCTAACAGAGAGTTTTCTTACTTCTTTTGCAACTACGTCAAAACCACGACCATATTCGCCTGCTCTTGCAGCTTCAATTGCCGCATTTAATGCTAATAGATTCGTTTGAGAAGCAATTTCTCGAATTGTTTTAACTATTCCTTTAATGGAATCAGCCTCATTATGTAAGTCTACTAAATTGTCCACATTTTCCTTGGAATCATCAGTTATTCGATTTATAGTCTGTAATAAATCTTTACTTCTTGTTATTCCTGCTTCTGAGCTACGAGATAATTGTTCTGACATTTCTTTTAAATTATCTGCTACATCAATAATCTTGTTTTGTCGTTCTGTAATATTCGAAGCAATTTTCAATACCCCTATCACCTTTCGACTACTAGTTGCAAATATAGGCATATAGGTTGCTTCTAACCACACTGAATTTCCAGATGAGTCCATTCGCTCCACCTTGTCCTGAAAGCTTTTGCCTGATAATAAATTTCTCCAAAACTTTCCATACTCTAAACTATTTGCAAATGAGGTAAAACAAAAATCTTTGTGACTTTTCCCATACATCTCTTCCACTTGATAACCTAAAGTTTTTGCAAAAAGCTCATTCACATATTCTACTTCCCGATTTAAGTTGAATTGGATCATTGCTATATTATTCTCAATTGCACTTAGCATAAGTTCTTTATTAATCTGACTTTCTGCAATCAACACATTTATCACGTTCCTTAATTAGTCTAAGTTAACTATATTTATATTTTTTATGCACAAGCAATCCACTAGATTAGTCCATATATAATATTGTACGAGTATTTCACTTTTTTATCAAACAATAATATGTGATGCAGTAGTATATATTACCCATAAAATTATAATTAAATTACATTAATATATGACTCATAAAGAATATCGTCATCAATTTTCTAGGAATATTAAACTTTGTATAACATATGTATAATGTTATTTGAGAATGAGATTCAATGAATAAGCTAAATCCAAAGTCTCCTACTGCAATTGGGGTTCTACATTATAAGTAATTTCTTTAACAGCATGAATTGCCAATAAAGTTCATTTAGAATGCCACTAGCAACTGCTACAAGATCAGCATCACCCTATGATAGATTTGCTTCAGCTATGGTTGAATTTTCTAAAGAAGTATCCGATTATTGATTTGATTAGCTTAAATTTCACAAATATTAAATGTCATAATTTTATGTAAATTGACTACAATATTTCACATTTTCATATATCAACTCATTTACAATATAATCCATATCTTATAAACTTAATGTATTATCACAGAATAATTCGATAACCATTTACAATTATAGGAGGATTGATATCATGACTGCACTAAAATCAAAAAGGGTTTTATGGCTAGTATTCGGCTTACTCGTTATAACTTCAAACTATGTTTTATATCGTACATCATTTGGCATGTCGATTTTGCCTGAAGACACAAATGTCGTTGTATCAGGTTCGCTTGTAGACTTTATTGTAATTGCTCCATTAACTTTTCTGCTATATCAAAAAAAATTTACATTAAAGAAAATGGTTCTTCTTGCTGCTTCAGGGTGTATCGCAGCCCGTTTCATCATTCCAATGGAGCATTTGCAACCATTTGTTGCTTTTACATGGCTGGGGTTTGCTATTGAAGCCGCTCTTTTTTTACTTGAAATTTCTTTACTACTATCTCTTGTTATTTACATGCCAAAAATTATTCGCACTACAAAAGAAAGCCCATTTTCTACCGTCTTTGCATTTCCACAATCAGTTGATCAACATGTAAAATCACATAGGCTCGTTCATATTATATGTTCAGAAGCATTGATGTTTTATTACGCCTTCTTCAGTTGGCGATTGAAACCTCAGGAAGGATTTACACTTTACAAAAATTCAAGTTATATCGCCTTGCAAATAATGATGATTCACGCTATTGTCATTGAAACACTAGGAATTCATTGGTGGCTTCACGATAAATCAATTATTTTATCAATCGTATTGCTTATTTTCAACGTCTATTCCGTTTTCTTCTTTCTAGCTGACTTGCAAGCAATGCGATTAAATCCGGTGACATTCCAAAAATATTCGTTGCTCATTTCTGCCGGTATTTTGAAACGTTCAGAAATTCCATATGATTTAGTAGAAGAAATTATTGTGGATAGCGAAATTTTGCAGAAGAAATCTTCAAAAGATACACTCGAATTTATTGTCCGTGATTTTGAAAAAGTGTATCCTAATGTATTGTTAAAACTTAAACAACCAGTTGAAGGAATCTTCTATCTTGGCATACGAAAAAAATACAGCCAGGTAGCAATTCGAATTGATCAACCAGCTGAATTCATTGCTGAGTTACGAAATCGAACAACTTTTTAATACATCATATAAAATAAGTTAAGTATTTCATTCTTGGACTAAAAATTAGAGCCTATTCGCATAAAGCAGATAGGCTCATTGTTTCAGACCAGAAAGTCTTAAGTATAGTTTTATATCGACATCATCTCTTCCAATCTAAGTTTTACTTTCGACCAATCCTCATTTGTCACGCTATACATGACTGTGTTTCTTATAGTGCCATCTTTGCGAATCATGTGATTACGAAGGACTCCTTCTTTTTGCGCACCAATTCGCTCAATTGCTTTTTGGGACCGCGTATTTTCATGATCTGTTTTGATTTGAACACGGTTCAGCTTTAGAACTTCAAAGCAATATTGCAGTAATAGGTATTTACAATTTGTATTTACCGCTGTGCGCCAATAAGCTGGAGTTAACCATGTAAAGCCAATTTCTAATCGGCTATGTTTCTCATCAATATCCATAAATTTAGTTGAACCAATAATCGTTTTTGTTTTTGGATCCATGATCACAAATGGGAATTCCACTCCACTTTCTTTATTGGCAAGTGCATTTGCTACATATTCTTGCGTATCGGTTAAAGATTCAATTGTAATTGATAAATATGGCCAGATTTCTGGATAAGTAGCAACTTCGAAAATCCCTTCTATATCGTTTTTTTCCATCGGTTTTAAAATAACCTGTTCATTATGTAATGTTGTAAATTCCATTTTAACTCACTCCTTTTCTATAAAATAGCTCACTTTTGGTATGTTTAACATAACCAATTCCAGCGAAACACTACATACCAGAAGTACAATATCTGAAAATTAAGCTAGTGATTAACAACATAAAAAAGAGCATATGCAAAGTACATGCACATGCTCCTATGATCATTTCAAAACGAATTATCGAATTGTTTTTAATGCTGTTGACCATGCAATTACTTGATCTAGCATTTGGTTTACTGAATCTGCTTGAACTTCTTTTGGCTTGAAGACTGAACCATTTTCGAAGTCAGTAAATAATGATAATGCAGGGTGTACACGTACATCTGCAACTAATAATTCGCCCAAAATCCCACGTAAATGTTCTGCTGCACGAGCTCCACCTACTGAACCGTAAGATACGATACCCGCTGCTTTGTTATTCCATTCTTCACGTAAGTAATCTAATGCGTTTTTCAATGCACCTGTGATTGAGTGGTTATATTCTTGTGCGATAAATACAAAACCATCACAAGCTGCAACTTTTTGTGACCAAGCAGCTGCGCCTGATGCATCCTGTCCTGGTTCGCCTAGTAGTGGTAATTTGAATTCTGCGATATCAATCAATTCATATTCTGCATCGCCGCGTTTGTCTGCTAATTCTTTTACCCATTGACCGACTTGTGGACTTACTCTTCCTTCACGTGTTGATCCTAAAATAATACCGATTTTAACCATTTTATCTCCTCCAGTTTGTTTTTCATCTATATTCTTGCCAAATAAATTTTGTAAAAAACCCATTTTTAATATTTCACCTCCTTAAAAGTATTCTTTTTCGAATTCCATTATGCTTCGAACTGTATTAATTGGACGTACCAGTTTTTCAATTTTGTCACGCTTCTCCTCTAAAAATGGAGGTAATGATAAAATTTCTCCCATTGTTTCATAAGGCTCTTCACCCATAAATCCTGGACCATCCGTTGCCCATTCAAATAAAATGCCTGGTGCAACAGGTACATACAAGGACTCAAAGAAGAAACGGTCTACGTAACCTGATGTGCCAAAGCCGAAACTTTGCATACGATTAATCCATTCATACAATGCCTTTGTATCTTCTACACGGAATGCAGCATGGTGGACTGTTCCAAAACCTTGTCGTCCTGCAGGTAAAATCGTATTATGCTCTACAATGACTTGAGCTCCGTTGCCTCCTTCACCTACCTCAAATATATGAAGTGAACCATCTTGATCAATTTCCTTAAATAGCATCACTGTTTCCAACATTTGTTTGAAATAATCAAACTGCGCGATGCGTACATGAATTGGTCCAAGTCCTGTTATAGCGAACTCTAATGGTATTGGACCTTTCTGCCAAGGTGTACCTGCTTCAACACCTTTATTTAACTCATCTGAAATTAACATATATTGCTGATCATCAAAATCAACAAAAGATAACGTCTTCTTACCGAATTGTTCCTTGATCCCATAATGCTTCACTTCATATTTATCAAATCGTTTAACCCAATATTCAAGTGCTGTATCTGTTGGTACACGGAATCCTATTTTATATATTTCATTTGTACCATGCGTTCCTTGAGGGATATCAGGAAAATCAAAGAACGTCATATCCGTGCCGGCACTTCCCTTATCATCCGAAAAGAATAAATGATACGTTTGAATGTCATCTTGGTTCACCGTTTTCTTTACTAAGCGCATACCTAAAATATAAGTAAAAAATTCATAGTTTTTTTCAGCACTACTAGTAATAGCTGTTACATGATGAATGCCTTTAATATGGTTCATTTTCTTCCTCCTATTTCCATCGTTTTGTTATATTTACTCTTTTAAATAAATTAATTTACGTTATCTCGATTTCGAGATAAATTTTAAAAAAAATTAGATTTTCTCTGCCTGATATCCAATCTTCTTCATTAGCTCTATTATATTATCTAACTCATTTTCTTCTAGACACCCAAATATGTCCGCGACTTTTTCTTGATGCAAAGGAAAAATCTGATCCATTAGCTCATTGCCTTTTGTTGTCAATGTTGCATAGATTACTCGTCGATCATTTGGGCAATCTCTACGTGAAACAAGTTGTTTTTTCTCTAATTTGTCAATCACATACGTAATGCTGCTACTTGCAATCAGTATTTTTTTACCAACTGTTTGAATCGGTTGATCGCCTTTATGATAAAGAAGTTCAAGTACTGCAAATTCAGTTGTATTAAGATCGTATGAAGCTACATCTTTTCGAATCATTTCTTGAATAGCTTGGGAGGCACGAAATATGACTGTTAAAGCTTTTAATTCTTTATTTTCTAGTTCCATTCGTATCACCACTTTTATTATCTTTAATTTTAATATCTTTAATTCGAGATAATAGTAACACATCCTCGAAAATAAAGTCAATGCATTTACCCTATAATTAGTGTATTTAATTTCAATGGGGCAACGAACATTATCGTTGCCCCTTTTTTAGATATTCAACCATCTTATTCATCTGGAAAATTCACGGTCGTATTAAACACACCTAATTTATTTTCTTTCGCAATTTCATCAATCGTTTGTGTAATTTCTTCAATAGCTTTCTTCTTATCCTTAGTTTCTGATCTTACAACTGCCTCTATTTCCTTCTTATTCTCTGAATAAATGGAAAGAATAAATCCAACTTGATATCCATTTTCCTTCAACTTGTCTGTAGCTTTTTCAATCAATTGGGCTTGATCAATTTCTTTCATATTGATTGTACCTTCATTTTTTTGTTGTTTTTTCTCCATTACTTTCATAGATGGTGTTGCTTCAGAACTAGTAATATAATGTCCAATAGAAGTGCAAATAAGTAACCCAGCTAATAATGTTCCATTAAATATAACCTTGCCATTCATTTTCACCATCCCTCACCCTCTCCATTAACAAGCTAATAAACACTATGTCAAATCTTTTCAAAATATTTATACTTTAGTAGATTGAATCAAATTCATAAATCCATTTTCGGTTTTTAAATACGAACATTTCACCACATTAACTTTTCCATATTCAGATTTGGATGTTCCGCTACAGACGGCGCTTTCCACGGGCTTGGCTTCAATCTCCTCGTCACTACGTTCCTGCGGGGCTTTCAGCTCAAGCTTTTCCCGTAGGAGTCGCCGTCTTCCGCTCCAAAATGAACAAAATTGGTTATCATTAAATGTTCGTATATTTTATATAAATTTTGCATTATGAAATTTATTCGATTTAATAACTATTTAATTTAGAATGAGAGATAACTTTCTTTTACAAGCAAAGAAAAAACCTCACTAAAAGAGTGAGGCTTAATCAATTAACTTCTTTTCTACAAACGAACAATCTACTTAATTTGTAGAAGATCAAAATAATTATTGTTACACTACAATAGAATGTAAATCAGAAATTTTCACGAGGTGAATATTATGGTTAAGAATCGTAAAATGATATTATTTATTGCTACCAGTTTAGATGGATACATTGCTACGGAAGATGAATCGCTTGATTGGTTATTTGAAGTTGAAGGGGAAGGAGATAACGGCTATTCAGAATTTTTTCATAGGGTTGACACTGTCTTGATGGGAAGAAAAACCTATGATTGGGTCGTGCAGAATACCAATGGAGATTTTCCATATAAAGATGAAAAATGTTATGTATTTACACGCTCTCCTCTTGAAAATAATGAAAATGTTCAATTTGTTAATGAAGATGTAGTTAGTTTTACAAAGGAACTTAAAAAGAACGATGGAAAAAATATTTGGCTTGTTGGAGGAGGAGAATTAATCCATTCATTTCTCCAAGAAAAATTAGTTGATGAACTGATTATAACAGTTGCACCTACTTTAATTGGGAAAGGCATTCCTTTGTTTAAAGAAAGTGATGTTCAAATAAACCTTTCATTGATTGGAACTAGAACCTTCAACCAATTTGTAGAGCTTCATTATAAAGTAAATAAGTGAAAAACAATTACTTTACTTCTGTGCGGAGCAATGAAAAAACGAAGGCATCATGAGATTGATTATTTTGATAGATGTAACCTCTTAGTAAACCTTCTTTTTTAAAGCCTATTCGTAACAACAGTTGATTAGATGCTGTGTTTTGCGGATAGGTTACTGCCCCGATTCTAAACAAATCTAAATCTTTAAAAGAATATCGTAACACTTCTATTACTGCTTCTTTCGTAAAACCTTTGTTCCAGTATGCAGGGTGAAGTTCATAGCCAATCTCTGCTTTTTTACTTGCAAAGTTAAGATTATTTAACCCAATTGTACCAACAAAATCTCCTGTTTCTTTTACTATCATTCCCCATCTCATGCCCTTATTGCCCTCAAACGTTTTTTGAAACGAATCGATCATTTTGAAAGCATCTTCTATACTTTTCAAACTATCCATTCCATAATACTTAGTCACCTCGTCATTTGACATAATATTAAAATAGTATTGAGTATGTTCTTTTGTTATTTGTACTAATTGAAGTCTTTCAGTTTCTAATTTTGGAAACTCCATTATGAATTCTCCTCTCGATTATTCTTCCAAGACTAAAAAGTTCTATACTACTTAAAATAATTAGCATTCTCAAGAATTACGATGATTATTAGTAACTCAGAAGAAACATTTTACAATCGAATAATTCTTCTTTCTCTGATGGGACTTTTAATCTAACAATTTGTCATATTGAAAAATTGAGTTAATGGCATTTTTCTACCTTGATGATGCCAATGATGATAGTCATTAAATAATTCTAGGATATTATGGTTATAGCGTTTTTCAACTAACTCATGTATTCGAATAAAGCTTCTCCAATAGTCGAACATAATACTCGATAAACTCTCTGTGTAGGATTCAATGCCAAAATCATCTAAGGAATGATGTCCATACTCACTTGAGAATTCTCGAACTAATTCCTTCTCCACTTGCAAGATTTGTTGAAAATCTGCTTCATTAAGGAGTAGCTTTCTTGGCAAATAAAAGCACATGCCCTCTTCAAACCAAATACTATTTGTCCATTCATCATCAAAATCATCTACAAATAAATCGATATGGTGTGTTAGTTCATGTGCCAGTATAACAAAAATGTGTTCTTCAGAATAACTCTCGTAAAACTCTTGAATCTTATGTAAGTTTTTATTATCTAATTGTCGAATAAATAATTTCCGCCATTCTTCGAAATCCGGAGACATATAGATTACATTTTTATTCGTGTACGCAGGGATTGGAATATTAGAAAATGTTTCAGTCGCTAATTGGGAAGAAGTCCATACTACTGCATTAGGGCTATCATCTAACGAGAAATCTCTTTTTAATATTTGCTCATATTCATTCAATTTCTTTTTAAATTTCTGAATGATTTTATCGTATTGATCATATTCATTTTTGCTTTCGAATGCATAAACGTGTTTCATTTTCCTACCTCATTTGTTTATAAAATAAAATTATCTTTGTTACTCCGAATTTCCACAAAATAAATCTTGGCATAATTGAAAATCTAGTTTAGGATCTCTATTTAAAGCCATACGAGTTACAAAATTTTATCCAATATAAGTGCTTATTGCAATTGCGATACCAGCAATAACCATGATAATGATCATTTCAACAAATATAATTTCCTGTTCTTTCTTTTCTTGCATTTGCATTCGATAAAGCTTTTGAATTTGCTTCTTATTCGTAAACTTCATCAAAATCCCCACACTTTCACATTTGCTTCTACCTTTCGCTTCATCAAAATATGCCATTGGATATGGAGTTATACAGAGTTCAACCAAAAGTAATATGTTCTTGTTTTTAGGTTAAACATCGAATTATGAAATTGATTTATTTATTTGTACATTATTTTCTTTCTCCAGCTTGATCTATGAAACAACCAAATTATTTTTTCCTTTGGTATTGAAATAACTTAGTTATAATTATAACATAAAAGTAATTATTTGTTAATTTTACAATAAATGAAAGGGGTGAGTAAATATTAAAAGGAAAAAATTCACCATTACTATAGCAATAGCTATTCTTCTTTTATTAGTTGGACACTTATATTACATATTTGATGTATCAGAAAATGCGAAGAAATATCCCCCAGTTGGAGAAATGATCGAAGTGAATCATCATCAAATACATATTTATAAAAATGAGAAAAAATCAGAAGATGACCCTACCATTGTTTTAACGTCGGGAAGTGGTACAACAACGCCTTTTGCAGATTTTTATCCGCTTTACATTAAATTAGATAAGAACAATATGCATTTCGTCTTATACGAACGACCTGGGTATGGTTGGAGTGAGGGCACTTCTTCTTCAAGAGATATCGACACAGTTGTAAAAGAATTGCACGAGCTGCTACAAAAATCAGAGGAAAAGACACCTTATATTTTCGTTGGACATTCAATGGGCGCCCTTGAAATCATACGATATGCTCAATTAAGCCCTCAATATGCCAAAAACTATCAACTAGGCATATCGCAAAACCTGGGGTGGATAGCTATGAAAGGTCTTCGAGATTTTGGAATTATGAGCTTACTCGCAAAAACTGGTGCTACGGATGGTTTATTCATTGATATTGATGGCTTGCCACAAGAAATACAGGATCTAAAAGTGAATATGGCATTAAAAAATATGAATAACCCTGATATGAAAGAAGAACTAAACTTGATGAGAGAAAAAGGTGAAATGATTTTACGTAGCGGAACAATCGGGGCAATTCCTGTACTCATTTTTTCGGCCACAAACAATGGTTATGATCATTGGGAGCAAACGCAACAGGAGCTATTATCCATTTCGACTCACTCAAAACAAATCATTATAAAAAACACAAATCATTATATTCATCATGAAAAATCGAAGGAAATTGTAAAAGAATTAAAAAAGTTCTTAACTGATTTTGAAAGATGAACTAGGTTTGGAAATTTTGATGAGAGGCAAATTGTTTGCTTTCTTTTTAGTGAATATTGAAATTTTTTACACAGCCTTCACGTATAAATATGGAAGA
>DATMJF010000037.1:0-3164 GCA_035554455.1 Rummeliibacillus sp. | reverse complement strand
AATTATATTCTTGATTGGCTCTGCTCTTTGCAGAATGGCAAATTCCATGACCCAATTAATCATTTTTCGTGGGATTCAAGGGTTAGGCGGAGGCGTAATGATGCCTATGGCAATGATTATTATTGGTGATATTTTTACGGGTGCTCAAAGGGCAAAATGGCAAGGTGTTTTCGGTGCTATTTTCGGTCTTTCATCCGTTATAGGTCCCCAGATTGGTGGGTGGATTGTAGATGCAGCCAACTGGAGATGGGTATTTTACATTAATATGCCAGTTGGTATTATTGCAGCCATTCTAATTAGTTTAGGGCTTAAAAATAAAAAACTAGAAGGACCAATTAAAATAGACTTCGCTGGTATCTTTACGATGATTGTTGGCGTTGTTAGTTTACTTCTTGCTTTGACATTTGGAGGTAAAGATTATCCATGGGGCTCATGGCAGATTGTCTCTCTTTTTGTAATTTCTGTGGTGTTTCTCATTAGTTTTGTAATCGTTGAATCTAAAACAAGCGAAGCGATTTTACCTATGCATTTATTTAAAAATAAGACTTTTTCCATTTTAAATGGTATTGGATTCCTTATGTCTGTGGGAATGTTTGGTGCTATTATGTTTGTTCCTCTTTTTATGCAAGGGATTATAGGAATGAGCCCTTCACAATCTGGAACGATGATGATTCCAATGATGGTATCTATGATGGTTGCAAGTATTTTTGGAGGTCAGATAGTTAGAAAAATTGGCGTTAAAACGCAAATTATTATTGGTATGATTATCATGGGTGTAGGTTTCTGGTTATTATCAACAATGGGTATTGACACTACAAAAAAAGTAGCAATGAGCTTTATGGGAACACTTGGCTTAGGTATGGGATTAGTTATGCCAATAATAACCCTTGCCTTACAAGAGAGTTTTCCAAAGTCACAATTAGGTGTTGTTACATCATCCAGTCAATTTTTCCGTCAAATCGGTGGAACATTTGGAATGACTATTTTGGGAGCGATTATGAATTACCGTTCAACCAATTTATTGACAGAAAAATTAGTTCCTACGCTAGAGAAGCTTCCACCAGAAGCAGGTGGGTTAGTAAATCAATTTGAGGGTATGATTAAAGAGTCGCCGCAAGGGGTCTATTCAATATTGCTTAGTCCAGAAACATTAGAAAAAATTCCTACTTCGATTCAAAATATGATGGTCCCTATTCTAAAATCTACATTAGTCGATGCATTGCATAGCGTATTTCTTGTTGGCTTAATATTTGTAGTATTGGGTGCCCTTTTATCATTCTTTATGAAGAAAATTAAGCTATCTGATCCTAAAAAAGAAACAGAGGGTAACGAATAAATTCCGATAAATCTACTGACAATAATTAATTAGAAGAACATTCCCCAATGATACGATAACCGTTTATTGTTATAAAACGTGTCATACGCATCCAGATAAGAGATCCAAGTGTATTCTTTTCCATATTGATCTCCTTTGATTGTGATTTCGCATCATCACTTTACCACTCAACTGATAAAATATCAACATAATTTAACTATGGCTCTTTCCGCTTCATAGATAATGTTCTAATAGATATGGCATATAACAATGGCCCATTTAATGTTCGTATTTTTTATCAAATCTTTGAATTATGAAATTAATTCACTTATATTCTATTTCAAAATGTTTTGTACTTCGAACTGTACTCGAATAACATGATTATTAATAAATAAAAACTAAGTCAGAATAGTTGAAGCTAGCCTAATTTAAGAGACTAGCTTTCTTGTATGAGTATGTTTATTCTTAGTTGTTGCTCACACCTTCAACTAGGTATGAACAATTCTCCTTGTAATGAGACTAGTTGTAATCCCCACTACTAATAAAGTAATAATGGATAGTAAGAGAGTATTTGCGGATATTAATATCCCCCCTAAAATAATAACTGTGATATCAAGCATGAAAATAACAATTCCAACGTTTACGCCTGTTTTAACACTTACGAATTGAGCAACTAGATCAGTCCCTCCAGTACTTGTTCGGTACCTTAACATTAATCCAATACCAGTACCAACAAATATTCCTCCTAATATCGAGCTAAAAACTGCACTAATATCCATTAAGGTGCGAAAAGGTTTGAACAAATCAATGGTAAAAGAAGAAAAAAGTAATCCGTGTAAACTATTGTAAAAATAAGTTCTATATCTCAACCAAGCAACGATAAAAATCGGACTACTCAAAAGAATAATCATTAGGCCGACTTTCAAATTGTATAGATAATTTAAAATTAAAGCTAATCCTACAATTCCTCCATCAAGTATTTTATAAGGCGTTAAAAATAAGTTTATTCCAAGTGATAAAAAGATACTTCCAATAATTATGATTGAGCCTTTCTTTAGGAAATACATATAAACCCCCTCAGGACAACACATATTCTATATTATGAAAAAATAGTACAGAACATGTTTTCATTGAAATACAAAGTTGTAGTGTTCATGTTTTATTTTTACATTAACGAATCAATTTCATAAATCCATTTTCGGTTTTTAAATACGAACATTTCAACACATTAACTGGATGCTCCGCTACAGACAGCTCTTTCCACGGGCTTGGGCTTGACTTCAATCTCCTCGTCACTACGTTGAAGGCACTGAATAATGATTTTACCCCTAACTTATATAGTACAAATCTGCTATAACATGAAGTGGAATCAGCTTCGCTTTCCATGGTCAATTAGATGAGCTCGAAATTATTTTCATTTTGCAGGCAGAAGACTTAGTTGAAATACTAATGCAAGTTGATCGAAAAGCACGAGGATTAAGCGGTCTTTTTTCTGAAGCACTAGAAATGGATGAATCTTATGTACGCTTTACAATAAATCAACATGATATTCCTACCCTACATGGAACACTACACAAGTTAATTTCTGAATTCGCATAATATAGTAACGTTCTCTCAAATTGTAAAAAAACAGGAATTTGAAATAATCATTACAATTCTAAAATACTGTATGAATTGAAATGAACATTTATTGTACATTGCAATGAAATATAAAATTTATATATAAAGGAGTGGTTGAATGTTTCCAATGTTAGAAACAGAAAGTTTAGTTTTGAGAGAACTATAGGAGGATGATGCACAGGGGATATTGAATTGTGTTAGTACAATAATTTCAACAGAAAAAGCGTTA
>DATMJF010000036.1:0-3202 GCA_035554455.1 Rummeliibacillus sp. | reverse complement strand
TACGAAATATGGGCATTCTAAAATTAGAAAATATTGAATTAATGCTAGAAGATGCAAAAGAAACGTTGAAACAACTGCAAGCTTCAAAAGAGATTGATCCAAAACTAGCCGAATTAATTCAACTCACTCAAGAACAAATTGAAGAGCTTGAAGAGATGAAAAAAGAATTAAGTGAGTGATTTGCTTCTAAAGAAAAAGTAGCTTTGCACAAATTGAATTGTGCGAGGCTATTTTTTGTATTGTTAAAGAATTATATGGACTAGCACTGCATTCATTTTTTGATTAGTTAGTTGCTAATAAGATTGTAAGTGCTTTTTAACGATGTAACTTGACGATTTAATAGGAATTCAAAATCTGAATTTGTTGATTCTAATCCACCTTCACGAATACCCTGTTGTGTCATCGTTAACATTGGGAAGTAATATTCAGGAACACCTGCGCCTTTTAAATTTCTTTATAAGAAAATCATCTACCGCTAATAGTGGTACTTCTTTTCCTAATACTTCGCTTAATGTATCAACACTTGAGAGATTAGATGATAATGTTAATTAAACGAATTTCATATTTATGAAATTATTTCATATAATATTGTGTATTTATCTTATTTATATTATATTATTCATAATAATGAAATTAGGGGTGAGGTTATGAATATAGGAATGGAAATAAAGAAATTGAGGACTGAAAAAGGAATTACTTTGAAAGAGTTAAGTGAAAAAAGCGAACTTTCTGTTGGATTTCTATCTCAATTAGAAAGGGGGCTTACTACCATAGCAGTTGATTCACTTGAAAAACTAGCTGATATTTTGGAAGTACATTTAACACATTTTTTTGATTATCCACATAAAAGGAAAGATATGGTTTTAAGAAGTTATGAACAAGAAATAATGGATTCAGTAGAAGGTGGTTTTATTAAGTATAGTTTAAGTGCAGATTTGGAAAATAAACAACTTGTTCCAAGGCTTATAGAAATTCTTCCTCAAAAGAAAGATGAAGAAATATTATCCTATAAGCATGAGGGAGAAGAGTTCGTTTATGTTTTAGAGGGTATATTAACAGTTTACATAAATGATAAGAGGCATGAAGTATATCCTGGTGACAGTATTCATATGGACTCAAATATTGCCCACAATTGGGCTAATTATACGAACAAAAAAGTCAAGCTTATAGCTGTTAATACACCTAATTTTATCTACAATAGTAGGTTTCATACTACAGAAGCTGATTAGTAAAGACATTATATATTTAATGGAAAGTGATAAAAACAATGGATAAATTTGTATTATATCTAATCGGTTCTTTTTTTGTAATTGGAGCTATTGATTATATTACCGGAAATCATTTGAAACTGGGTGAGAAATTTGAGGAAGGCATAAAGACCATGGGGGCTTTAGGGCTTGGCATGATAGGAATACTTTCTTTAGCCCCTATATTTACAAATTTTTTATCGGCTGTGATTATTCCAATCTGTAGAGTTTTTCATCTAGATCCTTCTATCGTTCCTGCAGCATTTTTAGCTTTAGATATGGGGGGCTATCAAATGGCTAATGAGCTAGCATTGACGAAGGAAATGGGGACATTCTCAGGAATTATCATCGCATCTACATTAGGAGCCACAATTAGTTTTTCAATACCCGTAGCGTTAGGGATGCTTTCTAAAGAGGATGAAAAATACTTTTCTAAGGGTGTGTTGGTTGGAATTATTACTATACCAATAGGATGTCTTGCAGCAGGCTTATGTCAAAAAATAAATATCAATATATTAGTATGGAATCTAGTGCCTATATTTGTTTTTGCCATTATTTTAGGGGCAGGATTATTAAAAGCTCCTCATGTTTTTATAAAAGTTTTTAATGTATTTGGAAAGCTTATCATGAGCTTGAGTACTGTTGGATTACTTTTACAAGGAATAGAAGTGATATTTGGTGTAAGGCTTGTCTCAGGATTAGCACCACTATCTGAATCTACTGTTATAGTAGGCAAGATCGCATTTGTTTTAGCTGGGGCATATCCTATGCTAGCACTTATTAATCGAATTTTTAAAAATGGTTTTGAAAAAATAGGGGAGAAATTTGGAATTAATTCAGTGTCAGTAGCAGGAATTCTAGGAAATTTGGCTAGTAATCTGTTGGTATTTGGAACATATAAGGAAATGAATCCTAAAGGAAAAGTGGTATGTACTGCCTTTGGAGTAAGTGGAGCATTTGTATTTGGTGGTCAATTTGGATTTGTGTCAGGAGTAGCCCCAGAAATGTTAGTAGCGTTTATCATATCAAAGCTTACAGCCGGAATAATTAGTATAGTACTAGCTGCATGGCTGTATGATCGTGAAAATAAAGAATTTAGTCTTAAGGAAAATGGAGGTATTAGTAATGAATATCAGGGATAGAGTCGAAATGTTAAGACAGCTAATGAAAGAAAATCAAATGGATGCTTATATAATTCCGAGTTTTGATGCACATCAGAGTGAATATGTAGCAGAACATTGGAAATGTAGACAATGGATATCAGGATTTACAGGGTCTGCAGGTACTGTAGTTATTACATTAGATGATGCTGGGTTATGGACAGATGGTAGATACTATATTCAAGCTGAAAAGCAGCTTGAGAGCTCAGGAATCAGATTATTTAGAATGGTGGATCCAGGGGTACCATCTTATACAGAATGGCTAGCAAATGTTCTTAAAGAAGGAAGCATTGTGGGCTTTGATGGAAATGTTTTTTCAATTAATATGGTTAAAAAGATGGAAAAAGATCTAAAAGCAAAGAGAATCGTATTAAAAATGAATCAAGATTTAATTGGTGATCTTTGGGAAGGTAGACCGGAGATTCCTAAAGGACCAATTTTTACTCATGACGTAAAATATGCAGGCAAATCACGAGTAGAAAAATTAAATGAAGTAAGAAAAGAAATGAAAAATATAGGAGCAAATTATTATATTTTAACTTCCCTTGATGACATTGCATGGCTTTTGAATATAAGAGGGGCCGATGTACCTAACAATCCAGTTGTAATAGCTAATGTAATCGTAGCAGAACATAAATGTTATTTATTTATCGATTCTTGCAAGGTTCCCTCCTTGGTAAAATTAGAACTGAAGGCCGAAGGAATCGAGTTAAAAGAGAATCATGAAATACAAACTTTCCTAGGAAATCTTTCAAGCAGAGATGCCGTTATTTTAGATACGAATAAAACAAATAT
>DATMJF010000035.1:0-5064 GCA_035554455.1 Rummeliibacillus sp. | reverse complement strand
AGTTCGCTAAGAACAGAAGATTCCGTTGAAAAAGGATTACAAAGTGCTAATCAATCGATACAAGGGATGCAAACAATAGAGGAAAAAGTAGCGTCTACTGCAAGTATTGTTCAACAATTAGGTGAAAAGTCAAAAGAAATTAGAAGAATTCTTGAAGTGATCAATGATATTGCGGCTCAAACAAACTTATTGGCTTTAAATGCAGCCATTGAAGCGGCGCGTGCTGGAGAACACGGAAAAGGTTTTTCAGTCGTAGCTGATGAAGTGAGAAAACTGGCCGAACAATCTGCGGAATCTACAAGTAAAATTTCTACTATCATTGACGGTGTATTAGAAGAAACACAGGAAGTTGAACTAGCTATGAATGGTGTTGTTCAAGAAGTTCAAGTAGGTTCTAATTTGATTGACCAAAATAGAGAAGCTTTTGATGAGATCAATCAAAATATTGAAGAAATGGTCAACAAAATCAACCAAGTCAACGGTGCATCTCAAACAATTCATGATGCAACCACAGACGTACTAAAAGCCGTAGAAAGTATCGCGGCAATCAGCCAAGAATCATCTGCAGGGACAGAAGAATTATCCGCAACAATGGAAGAACAAAATGCTTCAATGCAAGAGATTCAAGGAATGGCCAACAACCTATCTCATATGGCAGAATCACTTGATCAATCGTTATCAAAATTTAAGTACTAACTTAATGAAGGCTAGACTTTAATATACAAGTTTATAAAAAATCTAACCCTAAAAAGTAGACTATCAATTGTCTGCTTTTTAGGGTTTTTTAGTATGAAAATGGAACTGTAAATAGAAAGAGTTAGTGTTACACGATTTTTATTTGTTAGTTCAAATTGGAGTATTAATCTTCAGTATCATTTAATAAAAGAAGCACTCTTAAAAGTATTTTTAGTCAACTGAAAGTGAATGTTAAGTCAAATTTCTGATTTGAAATAAGAAATTTAGTAATTCTATTAGATTTAATGTTTGCTTATTCTACTAGATTTATTGCTATAGGACTGAAAGGAGACTAAGTAAAATGATAGATAATAATTATGGAATAAATTACATTATATAGGTAATATTTGTTATAGGAGGGTGAGTAATGAAAAAACTATTCTATTCATTTATTTTTGCATGTACTTTATTTTTGTGTTTGTCGGTTGTTGATCGAGCTGAAGCATCAGTGCTCGGTACTAGAGAAAATCCTTTTAACGCATATGAGAAAACGAAATTTACATTTCAACCATATTCTTTTCAAACCAAGAAAGAAGTTGAACTTCAATTATTAGAATTGACTACAGGTGATAAAGCAAATCAAATTGTGCAACAAGAATACAAATATAATGTACAGCCCCAAAGTGATGAACAATGGCTATTTTTTAAATATAACTTAAAACACATTAAAAATAGCAAAGATGAGCAATTGTCTGCTACTGATATTATATTTAATAACCAATATTCTTCTGATTTTTACTTTTCAAAGAATTATAGAGGGATTCAGCCAATTAGTACGGCAATATTTTACGGCGAATTGAAGGACTATGATGCCCGCAATGTACTTTTATATCCTGGAGCACAAAGTTATGCATATGCTGGAGCATTAATGAAAAAATCTGATGGCTATCCTTTATTCCGAATTCGTAAAGCAAATGGCACGTATTATTGGTTCTCAACTGACCCAAAAGCTTTTTCAGTCAGATCCAATGCGAAAGATAGCTATGTTTATACAGGAAAAGCAATTCAACCATCAATTACTGTTAAAACTCCAAAAGCAACACTAAAGAAAAATGTGGATTACACCGTTTCGTATAAAAACAACAAAAACGTTGGAAAAGCAACTGTTACGATTAAAGGTAAAGGACAATATGAAGGCGTAACCAGATCATTTACATTTATCATCAAACCTAAGTCACCAACAATTACAACTGCTTCCAACTCAAGCAGATATACAGTTACATTAAAATGGAAAAAAGTAACGGGTGCTAAAAAGTATGAAATTTACTATGCACATAGTGGATCAAACTATTATTATAAATATCATACAACAAAGAGTACTTCTAAGAAACTATCCTATTTTAGCAGAGGCGATACTTATAAATTCAAAATAAGAGCCGTTTATAATAATGACATATACAATGATAGTCAGGTAAAAGCAGTGAAGATAACGAAATAGGGCTTTTTGAAGCTGAGTGGTAAGATTTATTTAAAAAAACGATTTATAAATTTAACTAATTCCCACACATTATCAATCAAAAAAACCACTAATGAAAGTGGTTTTTTTGATTATTTATTTTTTATTTGTTACTTTTTCTAATTCAAGCTCTGTTTCATATGGATCTTTTGGATTAGTAGTATGACCTGCTTTAATTAATCCATAACCTGGAGCATAATAACATTTAGTTTGAATTCCTGAATGTTTATCATTGGTCTTTGTTATTACTACATTTTTAAATGTACCTGCTTTAATTTTTACCGTTGCATTTGTTGATATAATTTTTGTTGGAGTACCATTCCAATTTAGAAATGTTTTTCCTTTTTCAATAGGATATGCTAAGTAGAAATAGTTCTTTTTTGGCTCACCTGTAAGTTCCCATTGTAATCCATTTTTTGTTTCTCTTTGTCTGAATGTGTAAGTATCAGTCCATTCAATTTTACCCTTATCATTAATACCTTGGTTTTTTGCTTTCCAATAAGATATACCATTTTTCTTTTTCATAAACGTATATGTTATTTGGTTAATCTTTTCATCATAGGTGTAAACCTTGTTTGGATTCCAAGCATAACTTTTTGTAGTTGCTTCAGTTGATGGAGTCATTAGGAATACGGAGATTAAACAAATAAAGATAATAGCTACTATTTTTCTCATATTAATGTCCCTTTGCATCAAATTTTATTTTATTATATATCGTACTAATTTAATTTTTGTTTATTCTTCTTCAACTAAACTGTCCCGTTAGTACAATAAGTTTGACAAAAATAGCGTTAATCCTTTTTGGATCAACGCCCCAATTGTTTAGAAATTTATAATAAAAAATCATCTTTTCAGAAGGAGATTTCAGAAACTAAAAAACCTCAATCTCCTCTGAACTAACAGAAACTTTATGCTTCAAGCTGTTGATTGCAAATGCTTTTACCTGATATTTGCCTGCTTGATCAAATGTTATCGAAAGTTGATGATCTGTTGAATAATTTTTCATATCAATCCGATCATGATTACGGTAAACATACCATGCGATTTTATTGTTTTCGGAGTCGGTTTTTGCCTCAATTGTACATTGTGAACCAATGGGTTGTTTCCCATTTGTCGATTGGCTAATTTCAAGTGAAGGATAATGCAATAACGTTCGAATATTCTCTTTTAGAATAGTAGGAAAGAATTTGCCAACATCACTATGTTTACTATAGTCACCCAAATTAAGCTCATAATTGATAGGAACCGCATCTAATTTGGCTAATAAGGGCTTTACATGATTTTCATAGTGAGGTTCATCTTTACCTAGATGTATGAAAATAGTTGGCTTGTTGTGTGTTTCTTCAATCATTTTAGGCATAATCTCATTCAGAAACTGGTGATCTTCATCTGCTGAAACTCCAGACATGAAAAGGGTCACATCCTGTGAATTGGTTTGATCAAGTAAATAGTCACCTAAATAATATTGAGGAGAAGCAGCTATAATATGATCGAATCCATATTTGATGCCATAATATAATGCTGCATAGCCTCCTTTGCTAGAACCACAAGAAATAACAAGGTCAATGTCATTTTCCTTCATAATAAAATTAATTAAAGAAATGACAGATCTTTCGATAGCAAAGTCCTTCTTTTCGCAAAGATAATAACTTGCTCTGCTTCCGAAATCGTCCAATATAAAAAGCTTGTTACAATCAAACTCTGATAATGTTCGAACAAAATTATACGCTGGCTGCTTTCCTTTAGTAGGAAATGCCGAAAAGATAATGACTAAGCTATTTGTCTTTGAATATGATTTTTGAAACAAATACTTGATTGATTTTTCACTTTCGAATACTTTTTCGCCTTTAAACATAGGGATCTCCTTTACAAGGTAAAATTGTCCATATCTAAAGATTATTCTATTACATTCGAAGGTGAAATTATTGAATTTTAAAAACACTTCACAATAGTTTTACAATGTTAACCACAACACATAATTCGCTACCTTTTAATAGGTGATTTTTCGAAAAATTAAACCACCAAAATGCACAGAATCATAGCATTTTGGTGGTTTGTATTTTTATATACTGATTGAATCAATTTCATAATTCAAAGATTTGATAATAAATACGAACACTAAATGGGCCCTTTTTAGAGTTTTAAAGTAAGTTTTTCTGTTTTGGCACGTGAACAGCAAGTTAAGATGGTTTTACGTGTTTTTTTATTTTCCTCACTTAAGAAGACATCCCGGTGTTCTACTTCGCCATCGATGACATCTACTTCACAACTTCCACAGCCACCAATACGACAAGAATGAGGAGCATCAATCCCTGCTTTTAAAAGTGTTTCAAGTAAAGTTTCTTTGTCAGACACTTCGAGTATTTGCTCACTTTCAGTAAGTTCCACGATGAAAGGATTTTTAGGTAGGTTATCGGTGTTGTTACCGAACAATTCAAAATGAATAGCACTATCGGGATAGCCTATAGATTTAGTTGCATTACGAAATTCATCTACCATATTAGTAGGACCACAAAAGTAAACGTGCGTCCCGATACGATGCGTGGCCATTGTATCAGTTGTCATTCGTTGAGGATTTTGAACACGGCTAAAATAAAATGTCGTTTGATCAGGATAGTGCTCTTGTAAATAATCATAAAAAGCACAAGATTGTTTTGTTTTAGCTGCATAATGCAATTCAAAAGTATCTTCTTTTGGTAAATCACGGATCATGGTTAGAAATGGTGTGATACCAATCCCTGCTGCATAAAATGCATGGTGGCGACCACGTGAACTTAGTGGAAAATGGTTTCTTGGAAAACTGATGAATAGGGTTTGACCAATCTCAGCCTGTTCGTGCCAAAACACTGATCCACCACGAGATTGTGGGTCTC
>DATMJF010000034.1:0-2212 GCA_035554455.1 Rummeliibacillus sp. | reverse complement strand
ATTTTTTGCGATGTGCAACTAATTCTGTAACATCCACTTCATCCATTAATGTAACATGTGGAGCAGTTTGTTTAGAATGAACCATTGCTTTTGCAATTGCACGACGAATACCAGACATTTTTTCACGAGTTTCTGGGAATTCACCTTCAAACTCAACAGGTGCTGTTGCCACTTCTGTTACCGGTGCTTCTTCTGTTACTTTTGCAGCTTCAACTTCTGCAACAGCAGGTTTTGCACCACCGTTTTTAAATGCTTCGATATCTTCTTTTAAGACACGGCCATTTTTTCCTGTGCCTGTAACTTGTTGAATATCTACGCTGTTTTCACGAGCAAATTTACGTACTGAAGGCATCGCAATTACTCTAGCTGTTGGATTAATCTCTGTTTCTTGAACTACAGCAGATTCAGCTTGCACAGGTGCTTTTTCAACTTCTTTTCCATTTTCAGCAGTTGCTTGGACTTGTGCTTCTGTTTCTGATACTTCTTCATCTTCATTATGACCGTGAAGTTCAAGGTCTTCGTATCCCGGCGCATCAATTTCTAGAAGGATCGTGCCAACAGTTGTTAAAGTACCTTCTTCAACAAGTACCTTTTCGATGGTTCCTTCTACAGGAGATGGAATTTCAACGACTGCTTTGTCGTTTTGTACTTCTGCTAATACAGTATCTTCTTCGATTTTATCACCTGGTTTAATGAACCATTTTACGATTTCCCCTTCATGGATTCCTTCACCAATATCGGGTAAGCGGAATTTATAAGCCATTTCAGTCACCTCTCCTTTGTGTTAGTCAAAATTAAAACTCTAAAACTTTTTTAGCTGTTACAACAATATCTTTTGCGTTTGGTAACCACACAGCTTCTGCTTGTGGGAATGGATATATAGTATCTGGTGCTGTTACTCGAAGAACTGGTGCTTCAAGGCTTAAAATAGCACGTTCTGTAATTTCACTAACTACATTCGCTGCAATACCTGCTTGTTTTTGAGCTTCTTGTACAACGATTGCACGCCCTGTTTTTTCTACAGACGCAATAATTGTTTCAATATCTAATGGTTGAATTGTACGTAAATCAACAACTTCTACTGAATAATTTTCTTTTTCTAATGCTTCAGCAGCTTTTAATGATTCATGTACCATTGCGCCGTAAGCAAAAATAGAAAGGTCTTTACCTTCACGTTTTACATCTGCTTTTCCAAGAGGAATTGTGTAAGATTCTTCTGGTACCTCTTCACGGAATGAACGATAAAGTTTTAAGTGCTCTAAAAATACGACTGGGTCATTATCACGAATTGATGAAATTAAAAGACCTTTCGCATCATAAGGAGTTGATGGAACAACTACTTTTAAGCCTGGTTGCGATGCTACTAAACCTTCTAAACTATCTGAGTGCATTTCAGGTGTATGCACACCACCGCCAAATGGTGAGCGGATTGTAACAGGTGCTCCAAGACTACCACCTGAACGATATCGCATACGTGCTAATTGTCCGGAAATTGAATCCATTACTTCAAATACGAAGCCGAAGAATTGAATTTCAGGAACTGGGCGAAACCCTTGAAGTGCAAGACCAATTGCAAGACCACCGATACCAGATTCAGCAAGAGGCGTATCAAATACACGATCCTCACCAAATTCTTTTTGAAGACCTTCAGTAGCACGGAAAACCCCTCCGTTAACACCTACGTCTTCACCGAATACTAGCACGTTTTCGTCATCTTTTAATTCGCAACGAAGTGCGTCTGTAATTGCTTGGATCATTGTCATTTGTGCCATCGGTTACTTCGACTCCTTCTCTGTGTAGATTTCATATTGTTCTTGTAAGTTATATGGTAAATCGCCATCATTCATATTACGGATAAGATCTGTAACTTTTTGTTTTGGTGTTTCATCCGCTTTTTTGATAGCAGCTTTAATTTCTTCTTTCGCTTTTCCAATCACTTCAGCTTCTTTTTCTTCACTCCATAACCCTTTTGCTTCAAGGAATTTACGGAAACGAACGATTGGGTCTTTCTTTTCCCATTTAGAATCAGTTTCTGAAGTACGGTAACGTGTTGGATCATCGCCAGCCATTGTATGTGGACCATAACGGTAACATACTGTTTCAATTAATGATGGGCCTTCGCCTGCGACTGCACGTTTACGAGCATCACGAGTTGCTACATAAACTGCTAATGGATCCATACCATCTACTTGAATACTTGGCACGCCTGCTG
>DATMJF010000033.1:0-2222 GCA_035554455.1 Rummeliibacillus sp. | reverse complement strand
CGATTGTGTAAATACTATTTTCACCATGGCCAAGGAGTAATAACTGTTTGGGATAGAACTTGCATAGTTGTCGGCAAATTTCAGATCCAATCGAACCACCAGCACCTGTCACTAACACTGTTTTCCCTGTTATTTCTCCAGAAATACTCGTCATATCCAATTCCACTGGTTCCCTGCCCAATAAATCTTCAACTTGAACATCTCTAAATTGATTTACGGAAATTTTCCCTGAAACCAGGTCTTCAATAGATGGCATGATCTTCGTCTTGGCTTTCGTTTTGGCACATTCCTCGTAAATTCTATTTATTTCTGACTTTGTGAGAGAAGGAATTGCTATAACGATATTTTCGATCTTCAATTTCTCTACTATTTGTGGAATGTCTTGAATCATCCCTTTTACTTCTACGCCATACATTTGTAACTTCGTTTTTTTCGGGTCATCGTCTACAAATGCAATCGGGTAAAGGTCTGTTTCTATATTTTTTAATAATTGTCGGACGACCATTGTACCAGCAGATCCAGCTCCAACGATTAACGTGCGTTTTTTATCGGGATTTGGTGAGATAAAACGATCTCGATATACTCTCCATGAAAATCTTGAGCCCCCGATTAAAATCACATGCATCATCCAAGTAATAGCTAATACACGTATGTCAATATGTCGGAAAGCTATTAATTGAACAATGGCAGTTGTTAGAAATGAAAACGTTACAGCCTTTACGATGGCTAGTAACTCTCCAATGCTCGCATATTCCCATGCATTTTGGTACAAGCGGTATATAGTTGCAAATAGATGATGGCTTATTAATAAGGTAATGGAACTAACCCAAAGCGAAAGCATTGTATAAGTCTTCATAACAGGATCTACTAAAATATATCCAAAAAATATTGCTTCGAAAACTATGATAGAGTCTAGTAACATTAATAACGGCAGTCTTTTATTGTATGGCACTTCGAATCCTCCTTCATCTCAAATTTGAAACTACTACAAAGCTGATTCATTATATGGTGCTTTTTTATTAGCTATGACTAAAAGACAAAATCCATTATTTGTTTTTTATAATCGTTGAAACGGAGGAAATATTTGTTATACAACCTCTTGCAAGGAAAATTGCTAGTGAAAAGGTCGTGAATTATTGAACAAAATAGAGTGACTCTATTTTGGACTAGGCGAAAATATTTAAACTTGTCTGGCTATTGGTAATTCATTAGACTACGGAAAATACTATTACGATAGTATGAATAGTTCTAAATGGAGGAAGGCTATAGAAGATTTTCTCTCTCATTGGATTTACAAATAACTTTATAGGTACATTTTTAACTGCTCGAGTCCTTTGGCTGGGTCTATAAACATGAAAAAACCACCTGATCATTTGTTTGATTAGGTGGTTTGATATGATAATGATTGATTTAAGTTGTAGTGAGTTGCTAGTAGTGATGACCGTTTCTAATTGGGCACAACGTTCCTTCGATTTCTTTGTGCAAATCTCTTCTTTGTATAGTTAAGTATGACTAAAGCTATTATGGCTCCAAAAGAATCTAGTAGAACATCATTAATTGATGATGTTCTTCCACTTACTAATAATTGATGAAATTCATCTGTCCCCGCATAGAGAGTTGTGCAAAGCCAAGCCCAGAAAAATTGATTCTTTTGAAAGACAAAGTACAAAAGGATTGCTAAAAAACCAAACACGGTGATATGCGCTAACTTTCGAATGATAAAATTCAATAGCTCCGCAGTTGCTTCACTGATTCCTATTTTTGTTTGGATAATATTTAATGTATTAGATCCTGTTGCAGAAGGAGAAGCAGTGATTTTGTAAATTACTATTAACCAAATAATGGTGATGAATAGTGCAAAGTAGCTTTTTCTCATATAAACATCCTTTAGTCAATTTGTTAGTTGTTAAATACTTGTTTGGGATTACCTTGTAGGGGGAATCATGACGGACAAAGTCTATCCTGATTTGAAGAATAATATGCGTTTTCTTTAGATAAAGAGCTAAATGGAAGTATATGATTGTTGCGGGTTTAGTATTACTTATTGATGGGTATGGGGGTGGATGGGATTGGGACTACTGGCGGGGGATTGGCACCAGTCAGCGAATGATTAGCACTACTCGTCGTTGTACTTGCACCACTCGCACAACAACTTGCACTACTCTTCCTGAACTCGCCGTTTTACTTGCACCACTCACCAATTGTTTGGCTCAACTCACAAA
>DATMJF010000032.1:0-10264 GCA_035554455.1 Rummeliibacillus sp. | reverse complement strand
AATACAGCAGGGAAAATCAGACGCCAAGGTGCTGTTTCTAAAGCGTTGTTCCCTTCAGATGCCATTGTTCCCCAACTTGCCATTGGTGCTGGAACACCTAGTCCTAAATAACTTAAGAAAGACTCTGTGAAAATAGCATTTGGAATTGTTAATGTCATTGTTACTAAGATTGCACCGAGTGCGTTTGGAACTAAATGTTTCAGAATAATGTGCTTTGTACCAGCACCTAGTGTTCTTGCCGCAAGCACATATTCTTGGTTTTTAATTGAAAGTACTTCCCCACGGACAATACGTGCCATATTCACCCATCCTGTAATTGATAGGGCAATGATCATCGGCAACAACCCTGGTTGTAATACAACTAAAAGGATGATTACAACAAGTAAATACGGAACAGCTGTTAAAACGTCGGCAATACGCATCATAATATCATCCACGCGACCACCTACTAAACCGGAGATAGACCCCCATGCAACACCAATGATTAAATCGATTATCGCTGCTGTAATGCCGATGAATAATGAAATACGCGCACCATACCAAACACGGACAAATACATCACGGCCAAGATCATCCGTTCCAAACCAATGTTTCAATGATGGTGCTTTATTATATACACCTAGCTGCTCACGATAGCTGTATGGAGATAACCAAGGAACTAAAATGGCCATTAAAATCACGGTGACTAAAATGATCAACCCTACAATCGCTAGCTTATTATGAGAAAATCGATACATAACTTCCTTCCAGAAGGAAACGGATTTTTCCGCAAGTTTATCCGTTTCTGCATGATTTCCACCAACGATATTAAACTTGTCTTTTGAAATATTAGTCGACTGTTGTGTCATGATTTTTTTGCTCCTCTCAGCTTGATACGTGGATCGATGAATCCATATAAAATATCAACGATTAATACCGCGAATAACAAGATGATTGAGTAGAACACTGTTGTCCCCATAATGACTGTGTAATCTCGGTTCGTGATACTTGTTACAAAGTATTTACCTAGACCAGGGATTGCGAAAATTTGCTCAACTATGAAACTACCTGTTACAACGCCAGCAGCTAATGGTCCTAAATACGTAACAACAGGTAGAAGAGCATTTCGTAGGGTGTGTTTGAATACGGTTGCCCATTTACCGATCCCTTTAGCTCGTGCCATTTTCACATACTCACTATTATTTTGTTCAAGCATACTTGAACGAGTTAGCTTGGTGATAAAGCCCATATGTGCAAGAGCAATGGCTAGTGCTGGTAATATACTGTAGACAAAGCCGTTCCAACCACTAATTGGTAGTAGTTGCCACTTTAAACCGACGAAGTATTGAAGTAAACCAGCAAGGATGAACGATGGTACTGAAATACCAAGTACTGCAAATGTTGTTGCGAGATAATCTGGAAACTTGTTGTGATATAGTGCTGCTACCACACCGATTAGCACTCCAAATCCAACTGCTAAAAGCATGGCTTCAATCCCTAACGTTAGGGAAATTGGGAAGCTTTCAGAAATCATATCGTTTGTAGAACGACCTTTATATTTCATCGATTCACCAAAATCAAATTGTGCTGTAGCAACTAAATAATCTTTATATTGAATGTACCAGGGGTTATTTAAGCCGTATGACTCGTTCAGCTGTTCTTGAATAGCTGGGGGGAAATTCTTTTCAGATGCAAACGGGCTACCAGGGGCAAGTCGCATTAAGAAGAATGTAATCGTCACAATTACAAATAATGCGATGAAAATATAAACACATCTTTTTAAGATGTACTTGAGCATTGTAATTCCTCCTTCGATTAATATTTGCGAAATAAAGGGCTGCTATTTAATCGATATTCTCGACTAAAAGCAGCCCAACTATCTTGTAGTAGATATGATTTGCCTATTCGTTACAATAAATAGTTTCTAGTATTATTTTTGAATATCTACAGATTTAAGATCAATTTCGCCCAATTTGTTTGGTTCCATGTTTTTCACATAATCTTTTTGTACGTAGTTGTTAACATAGAAGTAGATTGGTGCAACAGGGAATTCTTGAGTAAGGATTTTGTTACCTTCTTTTAAGTACGCAAGACGTTTTGCTTCGTCAGTTTCTTTTACAGCTTTTTCCATAAGCGATTTATACTGTGGATTTTCCCAACCAGTATCATTGTTACCGTTTTTAGCAGTATCATATCGTTCTAGGAATGTGTAAGCATCGTTGAAATCTGCGATCCAGCCCATACGAGCTACATCATAATCAAACGCATCTACTTTATCAAGATATACTTGCCACTCAGAGTTATCGATTTTAACTTCGATTCCTAAGTTTTTCACCCAGCCCTCTTGAATATATTGAGCGATTGCTTGGTGAGCTTCACTTGTGTTAGTAGAAATACCAATCTTAATATCACTTGCTTTTTTAATACCTAATTCTTTCATACCTGCTTCAAGAGCTTTTTTAGCACCATCGATATCATTATCTTTGAAACCAGTATTTTCATTTTCAAAGCCAGCGATTGCTACAGGAACATCGCTAAGCGCTGCTGGCTGTCCACCTTTAAGAATGTCTTTTGATAAACCTTCGCGATTAATTGCAAGTGTTAAAGCTTTACGAATGTTCGCGTTATTAGTAAATTTGCGTTTTGTATTGAATTTGTATTCATATACTGCAGCGTAGTCTTTGTTTTTAAGTGTACCGTCTTTTTTGTAGCCATCCATTGCATCAAGTGGAACAACTTGGAATGGAGAACCTAAGTAATCGATGTCCCCACTTTGGAACATACGGTTCGCTGTTGCTTCAGATTCAACCATTTTCATGTTGATCGTATTTAAAGCTACATTGTCTTTATCCCAGTAATCAGCATTCTTTTTAAGCGAAATAGAATCACTGTGTTTCCATTCATCAAATGTAAATGGACCATTTGTTACGTAAGTGTCTCCTGCTTCAGCAGCCCACTTTTTATTGTCTTTAACTACTTTTTCATTAACTGGCAAGTAAGTATAGAAGGCAGTTAATTCTAAAAAGTAAGGTGTTGGATTTTCAAGAGTTACTTCTAAAGTTTTGTCATCAACGACTTTAATACCTAAGGCATCTTCTTTACCTTTACCATCGTTGTAAGCTTGAGCGCCTTTGATTGGATAAAGAATTGAAGCGTACTCAGAAGCATTTTTAGGATTTAATGCCCATTTCCAAGCGTAAGCGAAATCTCCAGCTACAACTTGATCGCCGTTTGACCATTTTTGATCACGTAAAGTAAATGTATATTTCAATTTGTCGTCACTTACTTTAATATCTTCTGCAGCAGCGTTTTGTACTTTACCATCTTTGTCAACACGAGTTAAACCTTCAAAAAGACTGCGAAGAATTGCACCAGAAATATTATCATTTGCAAGTTGCGGATTCATGCTTGGCGGTTCTGAAGCAATAGTTAGATTTAATGTTTTATCTTCTGATTTAGTTTCTGTTGATGGTTTTGATGAATCATCTGTTTTATCTTTAGATCCACCAAAGTTACATGCTGCTAATACAAGCATTAAAGCTGATAAAAGCACAAGTGATAAAAACTTTTTCTTCATAATAATCCCCCTTATTTGGTTAAAATAATTATTTCTAGCTACTAACTAAAAGTAACTACCTATTACTATAGCAGAGGATAAAATATAAAAAAACAAATTATCTAATTTTTCTAAAATACCTTAATCTTCTAAAATTTATGTCATATAAACAATTTATGAATAAATATTATTCTTTTATAGAAATATATTAATTTTAAGTGCATTTTATGAATTTTTATACATTTTTATGAATTTATTAGTCTAGAGGTTTTTTAAAAATTTCTTACGCTTTAAAGCGTTAAAGCGTCTGGTTGAATAAAAAAAGCCCTCATCAAGAAAATTGATGAGAGGCATTGAATTTTACAAAGCTATTCTATTTTTAATTTCTAAGAGACTAAGAGACTGTGTTATTTATACCATTTGGCAATTTGTTGAGCTGTGCCATAAACAAAGTGTCCTGGGAATACTTCATGAGTTGAAGCATCATCCCCTGTTTCTTCATGTTCATAAGGTATACGAGTACGCTTACTTTCAGAAATCGGGTCTGGTAATGGAATCGCTGAAAGTAGAGATTTCGTATAAGGATGTACCGGGTGTTGATAAATATCTTCTGAAGAACCAAGCTCTAAAATTTTCCCACGACGCATTACAGCGATACGATCACTGATATATTTAACCATTGAAAGGTCATGTGCGATAAATAAATAAGTTAAACCATGTTTATTTTGTAGCTCTTTCAACAAGTTTACAACTTGGGCTTGAATGGAAACATCCAGTGCTGAGATAGGTTCATCCGCAATGATAAAGCTTGGATTTAAACTTAGTGCACGTGCAATACCAATACGTTGGCGCTGACCACCTGAGAATTCGTGAGCGTATCGGCTAGCATGTTCTCGGTTTAGACCTACTGCTTCAAGCAATGAGCCAATTTTCTCTTTACGTTCTGCTTTGTTTTTGTATAATCCGTGAATATCAAAGCCTTCTGCAATGATTTCTCCTGCTGTCATACGGGGGTTAAGAGAAGCATATGGATCTTGGAAGATCATTTGCATTTCACGGTTAAAGTCTTTTAATTCTTTTCGAGACTTTTTGCCATGGATATCTTTCCCTTTGAATTTAATCTCACCGTCTGTAATATCATATAGGCGAATAATGGAACGACCAGTCGTAGATTTACCACAGCCTGATTCGCCAACTAGACCAAGTGTTTCACCTTTGTAAACATCGAAGCTAATACCATCTACAGCTTGGATTGAACCGAAATGCTGTCTTAAATTTTTAACTTCTAAAATTTTCTCAGCCATTTTGAGCACCATCCTTCGCTAAATATCCATCGATTCGTTTTTGAACCGGTTCTGGCACGGGAACTTCCGGTGCATCTGGATGTAATAGCCAAGTTTTTGCGTAGTGCGTATCACTCACTTTAAACATTGGTGGTTCTTGTTCGTAATCGATTTGCATTGCATACTCATTACGTGGTGCGAATGCATCACCTTTTGGTGGATGGATTAGGTCTGGTGGTGAACCTGGTATTGTACGCAACAATTCATCTGTACTGTTATCAAGATCTGGCATTGAGCCAAGTAAGCCCCAAGTGTATGGGTGTCTAGGATTATAGAAAATCTCATTAACTGTGCCGTATTCCACGATTTGCCCAGCATACATAACTGCTACGCGGTCTGCAATATTCGCTACGACACCCAGGTCATGCGTAATGAAAATAATGGATGTATTACTTTTCCTTTGAATTTCCTTCATCAATTCAATAATTTGTGCTTGGATTGTTACGTCAAGTGCAGTTGTTGGTTCATCCGCAATTAGAAGCTTTGGATTAGCTGCAAGTGCGATGGCAATAACTACACGTTGGCGCATACCACCTGAAAATTCATGTGGGTATTGTTTGAAGCGTTGTTCAGGATATGGAATCCCTACTTCATCAAGTAATTCAATTGCACGTTTTTTCGCAAATTCACGGGTAGCTTTTTTGTTGTGTTTTAAAATAACCTCCATGATTTGCTTACCAACTTTCATCGTTGGGTTTAAAGCAGTCATTGGATCTTGGAAAATCATCGCAATATCGTTACCGCGAATTTTCGTCATTTCTTTTTCAGATAAAGGAATGAGGTCTCGTCCTTCAAAAAGGATTTGACCATGATCATAAATGCCTGGTGGTTGAGGAATGAGTTTCATCAAAGCGTTACTTGTAACACTTTTACCAGAACCTGATTCACCAACGATGGCAAGTGTTTCACCTTGTTTAAGGTCGAAACTAACACCACGAACCGCTTGAACAATACCTGCATACGTTTTAAAGTTAATTTTTAAATCTTTTACTTCTAATAATGTTTCACTCATTTTCTCACCTACTTCTCTACTTGATTATTTACGTAATTTTGGATCTAATGCATCGCGAAGACCATCGCCGACTGCGTTAAATGCAAAGATTGTGATTGAAATAAATGCTGCAGGGAAAATCAGACGCCAAGGTGCTGTTTCTAAAGCATTATTCCCTTCAGATGCCATTGTTCCCCAGCTTGCCATTGGTGCCGGAACACCTAGTCCTAAATAACTTAAGAAAGACTCTGTGAAAATAGCATTTGGGATCGTTAATGTCATTGTTACTAAGATTGCACCAAGTGCGTTTGGCACTAAGTGTTTCATAATAATATGTTTTGTACCGGCACCTAGTGTTCTTGCCGCAAGTACGTATTCTTGGTTTTTAATCGCTAATACTTCACCACGAACGATACGAGCCATGTTCACCCATCCTGTGATAGAAAGTGCAATGATCATTGGTAGTAACCCTGGTTGTAGAACAACAAGTAAGATGATTACTACTAATAGATAAGGAACTGCTGTTAATACATCAGCAATACGCATCATAATATCATCAATACGTCCACCTACTAAACCTGAAATTGCCCCCCATGCAACACCGATGATTAAATCAATTACCGCTGCAGTTAATCCGATAAAGAGTGAAATTCGAGCCCCTACCCATACACGTACAAATACATCACGGCCAAGGTCATCTGTACCAAACCAATGCTTTGCAGATGGAGGAGCATTATATACACCTAATTGTTCCCGATAGCTATATGGAGAAAATACAGGAACGAAAATGGCAAGTAGCATAACGATTGCTAAAATAATCAAACCTATAATCGCTAATTTGTTTTGAGAGAAGCGAAGCATTACTTCCTTCCAGAAGGACACTGATTTTTCAGAAAGTTTTTCTGTATCCGCGTGATTTCCGCCAACAATTTTGAACTTGTCTTTTGTAATCTTAGGGATTTCCTTTACAGATTGTGTCATTATTTTTTCGCTCCTTTCAATTTAATACGTGGATCGATTAGTCCGTATAGAATATCTACTAGTAATACCGCGAATAATAGAATAATTGAATAGAATACTGTTGTCCCCATAATTACTGTATAGTCACGGTTTGTAATACTAGTTACAAAATATTTACCTAGACCAGGAATAGCAAAGATTTGTTCCACAATGAAACTACCTGTAATAACTCCGGCAGCTAAAGGTCCTAAATACGTAACAACTGGTAGAAGAGCATTTCGTAGGGTGTGTTTGAAGACGGTTGTCCATTTACCAATCCCTTTAGCGCGTGCCATTTTCACATATTCACTATGATTTTGCTCAAGCATACTTGAACGAGTTAGTTTTGCGATAAAACCCATATGTGTAATCGCGATTGCAAGTGCAGGCAAAATACTATACATAAAGCCATTCCAACCACTAATGGGTAGCAGCTGCCATTTTAGACCTACAAAGTATTGTAATAATCCCGCTAAAATAAAGGATGGAACAGATATACCTAGGACTGCAAATGTAGTCCCTAAATAATCGGGGAATTTATTGTGATAAAGCGCTGATACAGTACCTATTAAAATACCGAAACCAACTGCAAGAATCATCGCTTCAATACCCAATGTCAATGAAACTGGAAAACTTTCAGTGATCATATCATTTGTAGAACGGCCTTTGTATTTCATTGATTCACCAAAATCGAATTTTGCAGTTGAAATTAAATAGTCTTTATATTGAACATACCATGGATTACTTAATCCATATTCCTTATCAAGAGCTTGCTGAATTTCAGGTGGCACACTCTTTTCACTTGCAAATGGGCTACCAGGGGCAATTCTCATAAGGAAGAATGTAACAGTTACGATTACAAATAGTGCAATCAGTATATATCCAAGTCTTTTTAAAATATACTTAACCATTCGTATAGCCTCCCCAATCTTTCATAATATAGAATGGGTTGCCGAGTACTCACCGAAGTGATGCCTGGCAACCCTAATTGTCATTACTTACCAAAAGGCTAGTAATACAAAATGTTATGAATTATTTTTCGATTTTAACATTTTTAAGGTTAATGTTTCCTAGTAGGTCAGGAGCCATACCTTTAACGTAATCTTTTGCAACATATAGATTAGTATAATCATAAATTGGTGCTACTGGATATTCAGACATAAATACTTGTTCAGCTTTTTGAAGAAGTTCTAAACGTTTTGCTTCATCAGTTTCTTTAGTAGCTTTAGCCATTAAGTCTGTATATTTTGGATTTTCCCAACCAGTCATGTTGTTACCGCTTTCAGCAGTTGTATATGCATCTAAGAATGTGTTTGCATCATTATAGTCACCAGTCCAACCCATTCGAGCAACTTGGTAGTCTAATTTTTGCACTTTGTCTAGGTAAACTTGCCATTCAGAAGTATCAATTGTTACGTCAATACCTAAGTTTTTATGCCATCCTTCTTGGATGTATTGAGCGATAGCTTGGTGAGCTTCGTCAGTGTTAATAGAAAGTTTGATTTTAATATCACTAGCTTTAGAAATACCTAATTCTTTCATACCTTGTTTAAGGGCAGCTTTTGCACCTTCAACATCGTTGTCGTTGAAGAATTGTTTTTGAGTATCCCAACCAGAGATTGATTTTGGAACGATACCATTCGCAGGTTTTTGTTCACCTTTTGTAATGTTATCAATTAAGCCTTGACGGTCAATTGCAAGAGTTAATGCTTTACGGATATTTTCGTTTTTCATCACTTTATTTTTTGTGTTGAATTTGTAGACATAGCTTGATGCTAAATCTGAAATGTGAAGTGATTTGTCTTTCTTATAAGTATCAATTTTATCAAGTGATACTGATTGGAATGGAGCACCGATAAAATCAAGATCACCACTTTGGAACATACGGTCAGCTGTAGCAGCAGATTCAACCATTGCAATTTTGACTGTATCAAGATCTACGTTGTTTTTATCCCAGTAGTTTTTAGATTTTTTAAGCGTTACTGATTCGTTGTGTTTCCATTCAGATAATTCGTATGGTCCGTTTGTTACGTAGTTTGCACCAGCATCAGCGGCCCAGTCTTTTTTACCTTCAACTACTTTTTGATCAACTGGGAAGTAAGAGTAGAATGCAGTTAATTTTAAGAAGTAAGGTGTTGGATTGTTTAATTTTACTTCTAGCGTTTTGTCATCGATAGCTTTTACACCTACATCTTCAACTTTACCTTTGCCAGTGTTGTAAGCTTCTGCACCTTTGATAGGGTATAAGATGTAAGAATATTGTGAAGCATTTTTAGGATTTAATATCCATTTCCATGCATATTCAAAGTCTCCAGCAACTACTGGGTCGCCGTTAGACCATTTTGCATCACGTAAAGTGAATGTGTAAGTTAATTTATCATCGCTAACTTTTATATCTTTAGCCATAGCATTCTCAACTTGGTCTTTATCATTAACACGAGTTAAACCTTCGAATACCGCGTTTAAAATTGATCCAGATTGATTGTCTGTTGCTAATTGTGGGTTTAAGCTTGGTGGTTCTGAAGCGATTGCAAGGTTAAGTGCTTTTTCACCTGAACCTTTTGAAGAATCGTCTTTAGATTTGTCTCCTCCAAAGCCACATGCCCCTAATACTAAAGTAAGAGCAGCAAGGATTGATAACCACATAAAGTTTTTCTTCATGTTGAAAATCCCCCTATTACTAAATTGAATTTTTGCTATTTTTAAATAGCTTGTTATTACTATATCAAACAAATAAACAGAATAAAAGAAGTTGATAGAATATTTTTAAATTCGGGATAATTTACGGAATTCTAAACTATCATCAATTTCACAATTAATAGTTACATTTTGCATTTTTATTTAAAAACAATGGTCGAAATAGTCAAATAAATAATAAATATGTTACCTTATTCATATTTATTAATAACTGTATATTCAGTCTATTGTCACAATTTAAAAATTTATTAGCGTACTAATTTGATAAAGTGTAATACAAATAATGTAAATTAAGTAATTTATATAGAGCTATTCATATTAATAATTTATTATTCAGTATTTTGTAAATTTTTAATATTTTTTCACATCTCTTATACTTTCGAAAGCAAAAAGGCCCTGCATTTACATTAGAGTAAATACAGAAGCCTATTTTGTAAAATTACTTTTCTGATAAAGTATTCTGGACATCGTTCGTGCTTATTGCAGGCTAAATTTCATCTAAACAACGGCCTATTCGTTGTTGGATCAAAGTCCACTTTTCGTTTGTGCTTGTGCAGATGTAAAAACTTTTTAAAAAGCTTTTACAATTGGCATAAAGTCTCCAATATTTTTCCTCATCGATCTTTTCCTTTTGTTGTTTTAAAAAGGAAGGGATTATCGTGAATAATTCTTCAACAATTTCAGGAGGTAAACCAATTT
>DATMJF010000031.1:0-3005 GCA_035554455.1 Rummeliibacillus sp. | reverse complement strand
ACTGCAAGAAAGGGCTTGAATTTATTGGTAGAAGACGAAATTTTAATTAAAAAAAGGGGAATTGGGATGTTTGTAAAAGAAGGTGCAAGTCAAAAAATCCTTATGCAGCGAAAAAATGAATTTTATGAAGGTTTTTTAAAGCCTTTGTTAGAAGAGGCAAACCGTCTTGGAATATCGCTTGAAGAAGTAAAACAACTAATTGACAAACAGGGGGAATAAGAATGACTGTTATTCAAATGGAAAATGTTTCAAAAAAGATAAAAAATCGTGTCATCTTGGAAAATCTAAATTTTAATTTTGAAGAAAATCAGATCATTGGATTTCTTGGGAAAAATGGCTCTGGAAAAACATCACTCATGAAAATCATTGCAGGTGAATGGAGCACAACTTCTGGTGATGTCTTAGTAAATGGTCAAAAACCTTTTAACAATCAAGAAGTGTTAGGGGGAATCTGCTTTATTCAAGAAGGAAATAATTTTCATGGTCATATGAAAATCTCAGAATTACTGAAGTTATGTAAAAATTTCTATCCAAATTGGAATCATGAAATTGCTGAATTCCTTCTTACACTTTTTGATTTAGGTAGTAAAAAAAGAATAAGAGAACTATCAAAAGGGATGGAGTCTGCAGTGGGTGTACTAGTAGGCATTGCCAGTCGCAGTGAAATTACGATTTTCGATGAGCCATATATCGGCATGGACGCTAATGCTAGACAGAAATTTTATCAATTTCTACTGAATGACTATATGGAAGTGCCAAGAACTATTATTTTTTCAACACATTTAATTGATGAGGTTAGCTCTTTATTCCAAAAAGTGTATGTAATTAATAAGGGCAAATTACTATTAGAAATTCCAACAGATGAATTAAAAGAGATTGTTTACGCCATTTCAGGGCCAATCGAAGAAATTGAAAAAATAAAAAGTAATTTCTTTGTTCTAGAAGAGAAACGTTTTATGGGGAATGGTGAAATCATCGTTTTTGATCAAGAGCAACGAAAAAATCAAGAATTACCTTTAGGCTGCAAGAAAAATGCATTAAACATGCAAGACATTATCGTTCATGTAACAGAGAAAGGGGAACAAATACGATGAATCGAGTTCTTTCGGCAAAAAAGATTATTGAAATAAAAAACTTGCAATCGATCAATATTTTTTGGGGATTTTTTACTTTCTTTTTAATTTTAAATTTTACTCTTTCCACTTCATTCAATTACTCTACAACGACGTATATGAGTAGTTTAGCAGTTTATATTTTCTTATTCATATCGAATCATATATTGATTAAAAATAATTTTCATTATTGTATCCATTTTGGCGTAACACGAAGTGAGTTTATCAAGGCAAGTTTTGTAAGTAGTTTTCAAAGAACAATCGTAATGGTACTAATTAATTTAATCTTGCTTTTAGCTGTAAATGGGTTCACTACTGCATTGAATATAAATTACTTTTCTATGTTTAGCTGGAGTGATGTATTTACAAGTCATTCTTATATCGTATCAAATATTTGGATTGATCTTTGTATCGGGATTTTCGTTAGTAGTATGGCTATGCTGAGTGGTGCACTTCATTATAAATGGGGGCTATTCGGACCGTTAAGTCTTGCAGTGATTCTTCTTATAACTGTCACTTTACCTTCAATTCGTAGCCACTTATTTGAAGCAGGCAAGGATGTTTTTATGCACCAATCACTAGGGTCTTTTAGTTGGTTGTTGGTTGCATCCGTAATTGTATGGGGTTGTATTTACTTATTGTTACAAAAAGTGGACTTAATTAGAAGATAACTTAGTGATTTTTGGTATTTATCTGAAGCAACATTTTACAGTGGAAATCGTCTATAATTCTTAATGAGTGAAATAGGTTAGGATGATATTAATGAAAAAACTCATTAAAATTGTGGTGGCATTAGGTGCTCTTGTTGGTTTTATCTATATCAATCAGCAATGGCTACAGCTCACGAGATACTCCATCGTAGTAAAGAAGCTACCTAAAAAAATGGAAGGTTTACGCATTGTCCAAATATCAGATTTACACCACGCTCGATTTGGTGAAAAGCAAAGCCAGCTCATTCAAAAGGTGAGGAAGCAGAATCCGGATCTCATTGTTATTACAGGTGATCTAGTCGATCGCTACAATTATGATTTAGAGCGTAGTCTTGATGCAGTAAGAGGCTTTGTGAAAATTGCACCTGTTTATTATGTAGTGGGTAACCATGAAGTTTCAACAAATGAAGTAGATCATATCAAAGCGAAGCTAACAGAGTTAGGAGTACATGTATTATCAAATAGCGCTGAAAAATTCTCAATGAACGGTGCAACCATTCAAATCGTTGGTATTGATGATCCCCTCAGTGGTAAAACAACGGATGAGATGCTTAATTTGGCATTGAATGGCGTTGATAAAACAAAATTCCAAATTTTACTTGCACATAGACCAGAGTATTATGAAAATTATGAGCAACATGGGATAGATTTAACATTTAATGGTCATGCACATGGTGGGCAAGTTCGGATTCCAGGGCTAGGAGGGATGATTGATCATCAACTCCATTTATTTCCTTCACATATTGATGGTGTGGAACAAATTGGCGATATGACTCAAATCATTAGTCGTGGTCTAGGAAATAGTGGATCGACGATACGAATTTTTAATCGTCCTGAAATTGTAGTGGCGGAGTTACATGCCAAATAAGAAATAATAGGGCTCTTCTGAAGTATAACTTTTGAAGGGCCCTATTTCTGCTTGCAAATAAAAAATATTCTCCTGCTTCAATTATTAATTATTCGAGAGGCTTATCATTTAGATAAGTCACCTTTTATTTTTCACCCATAAACATTATCGAAACAATTTCTAGGATTTACTTAGTATGCCGCTCCAGATGGCGCTTTCCGCGGGCGAGCGTTGAGCCTCCTCGGAAGCCCGTACCGTGCTTCACTGCGGGGTCTCACCTGTCTCGCTTTCCCGCAGGAGTCGCCATCTTCCGCTTCATAGAAAATATTCTAATAG
>DATMJF010000030.1:0-2022 GCA_035554455.1 Rummeliibacillus sp. | reverse complement strand
TTGTTTAAAAAAACAATTCAGGCATTTGCCAAAAACGAAATTGAAGATCACTACAGTAAATGGGAAGAGGATGGAATAATTCCAAAAGAGCTGTGGAGAAAGCTAGGGGATGAGGGATTGCTCTGTGTCGATATTCCTGAGCAATATGGTGGTTTAGGAGCACCACTTCAGTTTTCAGCAAGCATTATTGATGAATTCAGCCGTCTTGGATTCAATTCAATCTCCGGGAATTTAGCTGTACATTCAAATATCGTGGCTCATTACATTCTCAATTCAGGTACGGAAGAACAAAAGGCATATTATTTACCTAAAATGGCATCTGGAGAATTTGTTGGTGCAATTGCAATGACTGAGCCTAGTGCTGGGAGTGACCTTCAAGGGATTAGAACGACTGCGGTCAAAAATACAGAAACGGGAGATTATCTTATCAATGGTTCGAAGACGTTTATCTCGAATGGTCAACATTTCGATTTTGCCATAGTGGTAGCCAAAACGAATCAATCAGTCCCTGCATCCAAAGGAACAACCCTTTTTATAGTGGATGCTACTAGTAAAGGGCTAACAAAAGGAAAGAAATTAAAGAAAATCGGTCTCCATTCAGCCGATACTTCTGAATTATTTTTTGAAGAGGTTGTGGCATCCACGAGCCAAGTTTTAGGGGAATTAGATCGTGGATTTATCACAATGATGCATGAATTACCAAGAGAAAGAACGATTTTAGCTGTTGGTGCATGTGGTGCTATGGAGGGGGCCTTAGAAATAACGGTAAAATACCTGCATGAAAGAGAGGCGTTTGGTGCACCACTTAGCAAGCTTCAAACGATTCGTCATAAAATCGCAGAAATGACAACCGAAGCAAAAGTCAATCGGGCTTACGTCAATCAATGTCTAGTCCTCTTGGAAAATAACCAGTTGTCTACTGCAGATGCCAGTATTGCGAAACTATCCTCTACTGAAGCGCAAGGTCGGATCGCAGACGGATGCTTACAGTTATTTGGCGGATACGGTTATATGGAGGAATATCCAATTTCAAGAGCTTTTACAGATGCAAGAGTACAACGTATTTATGGGGGAACATCTGAGATTATGAAGGAAATTATTAGTAAGGATGTATTAGGGAAATAGAAGAGGCTAGGGAGTCCAAACATAGTTCCACTATGCAAAGTAGTTTTAAGAGGAGGGCTAAATGTGGGGATTTTATCAGGTTTGAAAATTTTAGATTTCTCAACCCTTTTGCCAGGTCCATTTGCGACGATGATGCTGGCAGATATGGGTGCTGATGTACTGAAAGTGGAATCACCAAATCGTGTAGATCTTACGAAATTGTTAGACCCGATGGATGGCGATGTGTCAGCAGCATTTGGACATCTAAATCGCTCGAAGCGATCTTTAGCATTGGATTTAAAAAATGATGAAGCACAGGAAGTCATTTATAAATTAGTTCTGGATTACGACATCGTTGTCGAGCAGTTCCGACCAGGTGTCATGGATCGATTGGGGATTGGCTATGAAAAGTTGAAACAGATTAATCCCAAAATTATCTTTTGTTCAATTACAGGATATGGTCAAACTGGACCTCTTCGAAACAGAGCAGGTCATGATATTAATTATTTGTCATTAGCAGGTGCAACAAGCTATTCCTTTAGGAAAAATCAAGTTCCTGTTCCTTCTGGGATTCAAGTTGCAGATCTTGCAGGGGGATCACTTCCAGCAGTGGTTGGCATATTAGCAGCCGTCTATCACCGAGAACAAACAGGTGAAGGTCAATATATCGATTTAAGTATAACCGATACCGTTTTTGCATTTAATGCTATGTATGGTTCCGGCTATTTAGTTGGAGGCATTGAACCAGAAGCCGAATCGACATTATTAAATGGTGGCGGTTTCTACGATTATTATGAGACAAAGGATCACCGCTATTTTTCTGTCGGCAGTTTGGAACCCCAATTTCAAGTAAGACTTTGTGAATTAATTGGAGATCGTAAGTTACTTAATTTGAGTAGTAGTGATCGTCAGGAGGAT
>DATMJF010000029.1:0-2723 GCA_035554455.1 Rummeliibacillus sp. | reverse complement strand
TGCTCAATACTCTATAGAAAGAAGGATTGAATTATGATCGCTATTGCTAAAAAAGAATTTATCGAGATGACGAAAAGTTTTAAATCATTATTTATCATTTCACTATTAGTTCTAACATCGTATTTTATGAGTAAATTTGTTTCAAAAAACCTCGTTGGTTTAGGTGCTGATACAAATGAATATGTGTCTGCCACAAGACTCCTTATATTATTATTTGGTTTTTTATTCGTCCTTATGCTATCCCATGATTTAATGAGTCGTGAAACATCGACTAAAACAATTCGTTTCCTTATTACAAAAACTTCACGTACAAATATTATTTTAGGTAAGTTTTTAGGCGTTGCAGCCTTTTGGTTATTTTCTCTTGGAATTTCAATCACTATTGTGTCTTTTTTTGCGAAGGACTTTCTTTGGTTTACATTCTTACAGTTGTATAGCTTCCTTATTTTTGCCATTGGGCTTTGCTTATTAATTTCTACATTGGCAAAAACAACGAGTATGTCAATGCTACTTGGACTAGCCATTAGCTTTGTAGCACCTATTATTGGGATGTGGAGCATGTTCTCAGAAAAAACTTGGTTAAAACCATTTAAACTATTGCTTCCCTACCAATATCAAATAAAAGAAAATGGACTTGTGCTTATTCCACTTGTAATTGGCTTTATTTTTGTCACTGTTAGTATATGGTATTTTAAACGAGGTGATTATTAATGAGTGACGTTTTAGTGGTAAAAGATATAACAAAATCATTTGGACAAATAGATGTCTTAAAAGGGGTTTCTTTTTCAATTGATCAAGGAGAAATCTTCGGCTTTCTTGGGAGAAATGGGGCCGGAAAAAGTACACTAATTAATATTTTAACAGGAGTTATTCATCAAACAAATGGCGATTTCAGCATTCTTGGAAAACCCTTAGATAAAGTCAAACATAAAATAGGTGTTTTCCCAGATGTAGATAATTTTTATGGAGACTGGAGTGCTAGTCAGCATTTAAAATTCTTTGCAAAAATACAAAAAATCAAAATTCAACAAAAGGATATTGATGAAAAACTTGCTTTAGTAGGACTTTTAAAGGATAAAGGAAAAAAGGTGAAAAACTTTTCATTTGGCATGAAAAAGAAGCTAGGAGTTGCACAAGCACTAATCGGCAATCCTGAATTTATTATTTTAGATGAGCCCACATCTGGGCTAGACGCTGAATCAGCAATTCATATGCGTGAACTCGTAAAAAAATGTGCAAGTCAAGGAAAGACCATCTTCATCACATCGCATAATTTAAATGAACTAGAAATGCTTAGTCATCGTATTGCAATTTTAAAGGATGGACGAATTAGTGTCATTGGAACTATGGAAGAGCTGCGTGCACAATCACAAAATAAAATTCAAGTTGAAATAACATTAAACCGCCCTCTTAAAAAAGAAGACTTGGCTACAATTACATTACCTCCACATCAAATAAATAAGCAACATTTACGTATTTCCGTGAAACAACAGGAGGAAATTGGGAATTGTATTCGTCAACTCGTACTTAAAGGCTATAACATTTATAGCGTAATACAACATGAGAAAACATTAGAAGATATATTCTTACAAAATGAGGTGGCACAGTAGTGGGTAAATATCTTATCTTAACAGTGGCAATTGTATTCGGCTATTTTTATTTAGCATGGAAAATGAACGATAAGATTGGACCTATTTTCGTTCTTTTGATTCTATTTGCGGTTAATTACATTGCTAGTCGCATTATAAATGCACTAAAAATAAAAGACTAGTTAAGACTAATATATTTAAAAAAACTACCAACTACGAATTCGTAGTTGGTAGCTAATACTATGCAGCCATTCCTTTACATCAAATCTTCGTAAGCACAATCCCACCAATTGCTGTTAAAACACCGATTACTTGATAAACTTTCATTTTTTCTTTATAGAGCAAAACACTGCCAAGTACTACGACTAAAACAGCTTAGGCTCACGATTGGGAAGACAATACTTGCGATTCCTGTGTCTAGTGAGAAAAAGTAACTACTATTTATTTAGCTATCAAGCAATAATACTCTCCTATCTTGTTTTTTACACTTCAAAATCCAGAAATATTTTAACTTAAATAGAAATATTATGTAGCATAATAATCATAAATAGATTAATATCTAACTAAGATTGAATATTGTAAATTTAATCCAATTTATTTTTCTATAATTATTTGATATTATTCCAAATTGAAGAACTTTACCATTTATCTCTTCATGTCAAAGAAGCAACACTCGATTAACTCTTACCTTGGTCGAAGAGCATTCCAACTGACTGTCACGTCCCCAAAAAAACTAATTAAAGTATACAGCAAAGCGCCCACGAAAAACACGTGGGCGCTATTTGACGCTTACTTTTAAAATGTTACGTACACAACAACAGTAAATGCATATAAAAGGGCAATCTAAATCTATCCTTACTGTTATTAAAATTAGTTGGTCATTCCATATATCATTCCAGATATATAAGGAATCAACCAAATGAACCATACTAATATACTTAACTTATGGAATTTTCTCATCATTTTTGAGTCTTTTTTTATCAATACAATAGTAGCCCAAATTGCATGAAATAACATTAATAAGATTGCTAATAAACCTGTTATGCCATGAAAACTAAATAGAGATCCTTCTGTGGCCATTTTTTCCATCATGGTAGTTCCAAGTGTATCGCATATTAAGCCTATCCAAAAAAT
>DATMJF010000028.1:0-5984 GCA_035554455.1 Rummeliibacillus sp. | reverse complement strand
TACTTTTTCGGCCAATCATTCGATTGATAAAAGAAGATTTACCAACATTAGAACGACCTGCAAGAGCAAACTCTGGCAGACCGTCCTCTGGATATTGAGCTGGTCGAACAGCACTGATGACCAGCTCTACATTATTGACTTTCATGAAATCCCTCCGTCTAACGCTAATTTCAATACTTCATCTGCGTTTGACACGAGCTTAAATGTGAGCCCTTTACGAACACTTTCTGGAATATCATCAATATCACGTTCATTGTCTTTCGGTATAATAATTGTTGTTAATCCTGCACGGTGAGCACCTAGTGATTTTTCCTTTAAGCCACCAATCGGTAATACTCGACCACGCAAAGTAACTTCACCTGTCATGCCAACCTCACGGCGAATTGGTCGTTTGGTAATGGCAGAAGTAATCGCCGTAACCATCGTAACACCAGCTGAAGGACCATCTTTTGGCACAGCTCCTTCAGGTACATGGATATGAATATCATGCTTATCAAAGAAATCTTCTTCAATTCCTAATTGATCTGCTTTTGAACGCACATAGGATAATGCTGTTTGTGCAGATTCCTTCATGACATCGCCCAATTTACCAGTTAATTGAATCTTTCCTTTACCTGGAGTAAGTGAAACTTCAATTTGAAGCGTATCGCCACCAACTACAGTATAAGCTAAACCTGTTGCTACACCAATTTGGTTCTCTTTTTCTGCTTGTCCATGGTGGAACCGGTGTTTTCCTAATAGGTCTTCTAAGTTTTTTGCTGTAATGACAACACGTTTTTTGTCACCTGATACAATTTGTTTTGCTGCTTTACGACACAATGAAGCAACTTGACGTTCTAAATTACGTACACCCGCTTCTCGCGTATAATAACGAATTAAGTCAAGTACGGCATCATCACGGATTTGCAGCTGTGTTTTTCCTAAACCGTTTTCTTTCATTTGCTTTGGAATTAAGTGATTCTTTGCGATTTCTTGTTTTTCTACTTCTGTATAACCGGCAATCGAAATAATTTCCATACGATCACGTAATGGCCCAGGAATTGTACTTAAATCATTTGCGGTAGCAATGAACATAACATTCGATAGGTCAAATGTTTCTTCGATATAGTGATCACTAAATGTACTATTTTGATTCGGATCCAATACTTCCAACATAGCTGCTGATGGGTCACCACGGAAATCATTCGACATTTTATCAATTTCATCCAATAAGAAGACAGGATTAATCGTACCTGCTTTTTTCATACCTTGAATAATTCGCCCTGGCATTGCACCCACATATGTTCTTCGATGGCCACGAATTTCGGACTCATCACGGACACCACCTAGTGAGATACGGACAAAATTTCGATTTAAAGATTCGGCAATCGATTTTGCTAAAGATGTTTTCCCTACTCCTGGAGGTCCGGCTAGGCAAAGGATTGGTCCACGAAGTGAGTTGGTCAATTGTTGAACAGAGAGATATTCTAAAATACGTTCTTTTACCTCTTCTAGGCCTTCGTGATCTCGATTTAAAATCTTCTCTGCAACACGGATATCACGACGATCTTCAGTAGCCTTTTTCCATGGAAGAGAAATAAGCCAATCTAAATAGTTTCGAATCACACCGCTTTCTGCAGAAGCAGCTGGAATTTTGTCATAACGACCTAATTCCTTTAAAGCAACAGTCATCGTATCCTCTGGCATTTCGGAAGCTTCGATACGTTTTTTAAGTTCTTCAACTTCTGCTTGCTTCCCTTCGCGGTCTCCAAGTTCTTCTTGGATTGCTTTCATCTGCTCACGTAAGTAGAACTCTTTTTGCGTTTTTTCCATTGCACGCTTAACTTTGGTATTAATCTTCTGTTCAAGATTTAATACCTCTTGTTCATCATGCAATCGTTGAATTAAGATATTGATTCTTTCTTTTACATCTATTGCGCGAAGAATTTCTTGTTTGCCTTGCATTTTTAATGGTAAATAAGATGCAATAGTATCTGCGAAACGACCAGGTTCTTCAAGATCTGCTACTGTTTCATAAGATTCGTTAGAAATTTTGCTAGATGCTTTTGAATATCTTTCAAAATGAGATAATAATGTGCGCATCAATGCTTCTGTTTCAATATCAACTTCTTTTGAATCAATTAAATTTTCTAGATCAACCGACATATAGTCTTCATGATCCACACATTTCTTAATTCTTGCTCGGTTGAGACCTTCCACGAGCACTCGTAATGTTCCATTCGGTAATTTCAACATTTGCTTCACATAAGCGACAGTTCCCACTTCATATAAATCATCTTGTACCGGATTTTCCACACTCATGACTTTTTGTGTCACAAGAAATATCAAATTATCATCCGCCATCGCTTTTTCCAATGCTTCAATAGAGCGTTCACGACCTACATCAATATGTAATAATATCGTTGGATAAACGAGTAACCCTCTAAGTGGTAAAAGTGGTATGTCTTTCGTTCTAGTTACTTCTGCCATACGGGTGATCACCTCCGACTGATTGTTTGAAATTTCAGCATTTTGCATTTTATTGAATATCTTAGCAGCTATATTAATTACGTTATAAGTATGTTACATAAAACTCTTTTCATGCACAATAATCAGTTTAAAAAAAGCTGACCTCCGAACAAGTGCTGATTGGCACTTGTTCGAAGCCAGCTTTTCAATCAGATCTTATGCAGACGTTTTTTCGTTATCTGGATCTAACTCTGTCCCATCCTTTAAAAGGAGTTTCGGACGAGCTTTATCTGTAACGGTTTCTTTCGTAATAATACATTTCACGATATCATCACGAGAAGGTAATTCGAACATTACATCTAACATAATATTTTCGATAATTGAACGTAAGCCACGTGCACCAGTTTTACGTTCAATAGCTTCTTTTGCGATTTCATATAATGCGTCTTTTTCAAATTCAAGTTCTACATTATCCAGCTCTAACATCTTTTGATATTGCTTAGATAATGCATTCTTAGGTTCTGTTAAAATTTGAACAAGTGCATCTTCGTCTAGTTGCTCTAAGCTAGCCAATACTGGTAAACGACCGATAAATTCAGGGATTAAACCGAATTTAAGCAAATCTTCAGGGATTAAGTGCTTCATCAAGTCTTTGTCGTTAGTATTTTGTTTTTTGATATCAGAACCGAAACCAATTACTTTTTCACCCATACGGCGTTTGATAATTGATTCAATTCCATCAAAAGCACCACCTACGATGAATAGAATATTTGTCGTATCTATTTGAATGAACTCTTGATGAGGGTGTTTACGACCGCCTTGAGGAGGAACACTTGCTGTTGTACCTTCAAGGATTTTCAGTAATGCTTGTTGAACACCTTCACCTGATACATCACGTGTAATCGATGGGTTTTCAGATTTACGCGCAACTTTATCGATTTCATCGATATAGATAATTCCTTTTTCAGCACGTTCAATATCATAATCAGCAGATTGGATTAGTTTAAGTAGGATATTTTCAACATCTTCACCTACATAGCCTGCTTCTGTTAAAGAAGTAGCGTCAGCAATCGCAAATGGTACGTTGATAATACGTGCTAGGGTTTGAGCTAATAATGTTTTACCACTACCAGTTGGTCCGATTAACACGATATTAGATTTAGATAGCTCTACGTCATCTACTTTACTGTTAGAATTTATACGTTTGTAGTGATTGTAAACAGCTACAGATAACGCTTTTTTGGCACGTTCTTGTCCGATGACATAATCATCCAAAATATCTAGTATTTCTTTTGGCTTTGGTATGTCTTTTAGCTCAACTTCTTCTTCAGTACCAAGTTCTTCAACAACAATTTCAGAACAAAGATCGATACATTCATCGCAAATATATACGCCTGGTCCTGCAACTAGTTTACGGACTTGTTCTTGTGGTTTACCACAGAATGAGCATTTTAAATTGCCTTTTTCATCATTAAATTTGAACAATTATTTCACCCCTATTCAAGCAACAATGTTACAAGATTCTTTCTATATTATCAAATATAACGATTTCATGTAACATTCTTACTCTGTAATATGTATTATTCTAAATTTTCTAAATTTATGTTAAGAAAACAAGGTACGGATTTAAAACCCGTACCTTGTTCAGGTTTACTAATTGAACTGTATTATTCAGTTACTTTAGCGTTTTCAACTAATAATTCAACTGTTTTACGGATTTTCACGTCATGTTCAAGAACAGTTGTACCACCTAGAACTGATTTGATTTGTTCTACATCCATTTTGAATTGTTCAGACATTTTTTCTAATTCAGCGTTGATGTCTTCATCAGTTACTTCTACTTTTTCAGCTTCAGCAATTGCTTCAAGAACTAAAGATACGCGTACGCGGCTTTCAGCATCGCCTTTCATTTGTGCACGAAGAGCTGCTTCATCTTGACCTGAGAATTGGTAGTAAAGGTCAAGGTTCATGCCTTGCATTTGTAAGCTTTGATCGTATTCTTGTAACATACGGTTGATTTCTGTTTCAACCATTGCTTCTGGAATATCAATTGTTGCGTTTTCAGCAGCTTTTTCAACTAAATCGTCGCGTAAAGCTGTTTCAGCAGCGCTTTCTTTTTCAGTAGCAGTTTTTTCTTTTAGTTTAGTGCGAAGTTCAGCTAAAGTTTCAACTTCTGAATCGATTTCTGAAGCGAAATCATCATCTAATTCTGGAAGTTCTTTTGCTTTTACTTCTTTTACAGTTACTTTGAAAGAAGCTTCTTTACCAGCTAATTCAGCAGCATGGTATTCTTCAGGGAATGTTACAACAACATCTTTAGATTCGCCAGCTTTTACGCCTGCTAATTGTTCTTCAAATCCTGGGATGAATGAACCTGAACCGATTTCAAGTGAGTAGTTGTCACCTTTTCCGCCTTCGAATGCTACACCATCTTGGAAGCCTTCGAAATCGATAACTGCAGTGTCGCCTTCTTCTACAGCGCCATCTTCTTTAACAACCAATTCTGCAAGACGAGTTTGTTGGTCTTTTAATTGTTGTTCGATTTCTTCATCAGTTACTACAGTTTCTTGTTTAGTTACTTCTAAACCTTTATAGTCACCAAGAGTTACCTCTGGTTTAACAGTTACTTTAGCAGTGAATTTGAAGTCTTTATGTTTGCCTAGGTCTTCCATTTCGAAATCGATTTCTGGTTGGTCAACTGGGTCGATACCTGTTTCATCGATTGCTAAAGGATAGTTTTCGTTTACTAAAAATTCTAAAGCATCTTGGTATAGTGATTCTACACCAAATTTCTTTTCGAACATTTGACGAGGCATTTTACCTTTACGGAAGCCTGGTACGTTAATTTGTTTTACAACTTTTTTGAAAGCTTTTTCTAAAGCTTCGTTTACTTTTTCAGCAGGTACTTCTACTGTTAATAATCCAGTGTTACCTTCTTGTTTTTCCCATTTTGCTGACATTTATAATACCTCCAAAATTAAATTCAAATGTTGGACAATTCATTCGTTAATACGACTTTCACAACTGTTTTAGTATATCATAGATAACTATAGTTTCAACTGATTTCATACATCAAACAGCTCAGACTGCTCTTCTAGCAGGTTTAATAAGTCCATTAAATCGTAATCTGTTTCTTTTACTTCGCCAAACATAGCATGTACAAAGTCAATATATCCATCTACTATCTCTTCAGATTGATAATGGAACCATTCAAATGGATATGTCACAAACATATGTCTTGCTAATAGATATTGCACCATTTCTAAAGTAGATGGCTCCTGTTCTAATGCACTTTCAACAACTTTTAAAACTTCCTTTGCAACAGGCATCTCGTCAGGAAACTGTAGTTGTGATGGATTTACAGTACGTACTTCATCAAACTTTTTCACTTGCACTTCAAGATCTATTTCTTGCTGTACAAGTAAGTACAATGCAAAACTTTGAATCATTGGATGAGCTCGCTCATCTTCAATAATAGCAACCATTTGCTCTTTTAATGGACGAATATTCACTTCACGAATAGCTTGCAACTGTTG
>DATMJF010000027.1:0-3431 GCA_035554455.1 Rummeliibacillus sp. | reverse complement strand
TCTAGTAATCTAGAGATTTCTTTAATAGACATTTCCTCATAATAAAAATAAATAAGTGGTTCTCTTTGTTTCAACGGAAGCTTTAAAATGGCTTCTCCTATAATTGTCTCTTCATCTTTTCTGATTAGATTGTCCTTTTTCTCTTGATCATGCTTTGTAAAAAGTTTGTTTTGTAATTGGATTTTTCGATATGTCCAACTTTTCAAATAATCTTTACTTCTATTAACGACCATTTTAGAAAGATATGCCTTTAGTTCACCGCGTTCTTCATATCTATTTCTGTCCTCATAGAATTTTATAAATATTTCTTGGACGATATCTTCTGCAATTTGTAAGTCTTTTACGTAATAATAGGATAAGCGTAATAAGGATTCTGTATGATGATTCATTATTTGTTCTAATTTAACAATGCTTAGCAAATTATTCCCTCCTTTCACTGCAATATAAACGAAGCTCAATATTTATAAGTTTGTTTTTACAGAAATTCTATTTTTTAGTATTAGAACTGTAGTAAAGACTAATAATCCAATAATATCAAATAATAATAATTAATAACTTTAACATTTTACTCGCTTTGTTTAGAATTATAAACAGAACATTACAAAAAAGCCTTCATCTGATTTATTAATCAAATGAAGGTTTTTATTGTTTAAAATTTTACAGTTTGTTTATGATTTGATTTGCATTGCTCTTACTTAACTGGTGATAATTCACTTTCGATAAGCCATTTATAATTTTTCACTTCAGTTCCACCATTAGTTGGCGTATAGTTCACCATATACACTGTTGTTTTCTTACCTGAATCGATCGTTGCCATGGCTCCCTTCATACCTGGTAAATGGTCAGCTTCAAGTGTTACTTTAGCTCCTGGTTGAAGTGTTTTATTATCAGCACTTCGAATCTCTTCCTGAATTACCCATTTGTGATTTTTTACCACTGCACCACCTGTTGTTGGTGTACCTGTTGTTGGTGTACCTGTTGTTGATGTACCTGTTGTTGGTGTGTATGTTACTGCATAGGCAACTGTGTCATATGCGCCAACAATAGTAGCCTTTGCCCCATTCATGCCCTCAACATGGTTTGCAGTGATGGTTACCTGACTACCAACAGGATGCTTAGGATTTACCGCTTTTTTCACACCATTCGGAACGATACCTGTAGTCGATTGATTCATATCCGTATGATCATTTGTAAGCGTATGATCCGGTGTGGTTGGTGTGGCTGGTGTGGTTGGCGCTGGTGTTGTATACGTATTGTCATGCGTTTTCAAATTATCATCAGGGGCTACGTTTACATTCCTATTTACTTCGTTCTTAGGAGTGGTACCGCAAGCAGATAAAGCCAATACTGCAACAAAAGATAGGATTACCATTAATACATTCTTTTTCATGCTATTCCTCCATACATTCAGCTTTTTTTAACCTTACACTAAAATTATTCCCATCAAATCGAATATTAAACATAGGTCAATTAAGTCAAATGAAAAATTTTAATCGCAAGATACTTAAGAGTAATTAGCATGTTTACTGTATAAAATAATTTATATCCGTCAATCGTTTTCAAGAATCAATTCTACTTGTGCAATAATTTCTATTCCATGTATTGCTTGTGTAGCAAGTCTGTCTGCTTCACCATTTAATTTTCGTGATACATGTTCGTACTCTGGTTGAATACCTAATTTTTTCAACTTGTCATCAATACGGTCAGCCCACTTTGCTAACTCAGGTTCGAGCACTGCCCATTCACCATTCATTTGACTAATTACTACTTGAGAATCACCGATAAACCTGATTGGCATCGTTTTTACATTTAAGAGTTCGAGTTCAACAATACTTAAATGAAGTGCGGCATATTCTGATTCGTTATTTGAATTTAGTCCAACTGTTTGCGCATTTTTTCGAACACGATATGGCTTCCCATTCTTTTCAAAATAAATAACACATCCTAATCCTGCGATTCCTGTCCCTATGTCAAAACCACCATCAAAATATACGGTAATATTATGAGGTTCTCCTTCAACTTCTTTTAAATACCTTTTCATTTCTTTGATGGTCCAAGTGCTATCAAACTGATCGATAAAAGTAATTCTCTTCGCACGGCCCGTTTTTTCCAAATCTTGAGCAATCTTCAGTCCTTGTTCCGCAGGTATTTCATCTGAACGAAATACGGTTTCAGTTCCTTTTGGTGTCCTGTATACCCATTCAATAATAATTTTCATTACAGGCTCTCCTTCTTATATAAATTGAATTTTATCTTTTTTATTTTCTCCATTGTAGTCAATAAATATGAAAAAGATTCGATACAGTGGTTAAAGACAAGGCTTTGTTCGTTAACAATACTGTTATTTTTCATCTGTTTCGCTACTGTCAGACTCTTTCCGCTGTAGTCTTCGCCCTTTGCTCATGTAATAGTAATATCATTAAAAAATATCAAAAAGCCAATGACAAAAAAACTGTAAATAAACTTTTCACCTTACAGTTTATCTACAGTCTTATTATAGCTTTACTGCCTTGTAATAATAAAAACACCACCACAATGTGAAATTGGATGAAACTCACATTGACAGAATTCTCTTAATAAAGGATGAAGTTCTTCTTCAACAAAATAATATTCCTCTTCGTCCCAATAATTAAGACTTTCTTCCCTACAAGTTTCTAGTTGTTCTCTTGTTTTGAAGGCAATATCACCGATTACTATTTCCCCATCCTCTTCTAGTAAAAATAGTAATTTCTTTATAAATGTTATTTTCTCTTCATCTGTTAAGTGGTGCAATGTATATGTGCTGACGATAAAGTCATACTTATGTTCTTTTAAAGATTTGGGTAACCCTTTCGAAATATCCCATTCCATTAAACGTGCTGTTGGCATTTTAGCTTGTGCAATGTTAATCATCTGCGCAGAAAAATCTAGACCATCAATTTGGTGGCCATTTTCATAGAGCTTAGTTGTTAATACAGCTGTACCAAATCCTATATCCAAAACTTTTGATTGTTCCTTTTGCATAATTTCATTGAAAATGGTATTTAAAATCGTTTTATATCCCGCAAATGGATAGTGATTATTTTCTTCACTCAATTGTACTGTTTGATCATAATCATTTGCCCATAAATTAAAACCTTGTTTATTTAACATGTATGCTCCTCCTATTATTCAAGCGAATAATTGAGCATTTTTTTAATTATTCGCCGATTGTTTCCCCTAAAACGTTGCAATGGTTGATATTTAAAGTAATTTTCATATTTATTCCTCCTTACATAATAATTAGAATATTACCATAATTATGTATTTTAGAAAACTATTTTCGTAGATTATTCATAGATTTATTCAAAAAGATGAACATTGTTGGTATTACCGGATTTGTTCGGTCTTTAATGTGCATGAAATAGGTGAATTGTTTCTTAAAGAGATTTCGTTTATCATAGGGTGTGGGT
>DATMJF010000026.1:0-5269 GCA_035554455.1 Rummeliibacillus sp. | reverse complement strand
AATGGGCATGGTATTTCAACATTTTAATCTATTCCCACATCTTACTGTCAAAGAGAATCTCGAAATGGCGCCTCGTTTAGTAAAGAAAGAATCATCCCAAAACATCAGTCGTCGTAGCATGGAGCTTTTAGAGAAAGTTGGACTTGCTGACAAAGCTTCTGCATACCCTGCAAAACTTTCGGGTGGTCAAAAACAACGTGTAGCGATTGCTAGAGCGTTGATGATGGATCCTGAAATTATGTTATTTGATGAGCCAACTTCTGCTCTAGACCCTGAACTAACTGGTGAAGTACTTCAAGTTATGAAAGATTTAGCAGAAGAACATATGACGATGATCGTCGTAACCCATGAAATGGGATTTGCTAGAGAAGTTGCTAACCGTGTCGTCTTCATGGACAACGGTGAGATTCTAGAGTCTGGTACTCCTCAAGAATTGTTCGACAACCCACAATTCGATCGAACAAAAGCCTTCCTTAACCGTAGCTTGAAATAGCTATCAAATTATAGAAAGGCTTCAAGAAAAAAGGCTGACCAAAGATATAAAATTCTTTGGTCAGCCTTTTTATATTTATCTAGCTTCAGTTGCCAGCCACTTGAGGTCGCTTCAATCCCTCGGTCAAAAACTGAAAAGACGTTTTCTATTAGAGCCTTACGTAACTTACTCTTTTTAGTTTAGCATCCATTTCAATTTCTCTTCCGCAAAATTTATTGTTCTACATTTTTAATACAGACATATTATAACTTTGTTGCAAATTGTCTCTGCAATATTTTTACTTACTTTCTATTCAAATAAAATCTACACTTTCATATTACCTATAATCTTCTACACGATTCATACGAATTGATCTTTATTATGGGCGAACGACAAGTACATCGCAATCAGCTGAGCGAATGATACCTGTTGTTACACTACCTACTAAAAAGCGTTCAACAGCATTAAGGCCAGTTGCACCACAAACGATTAAGTCAGCTTCCACTTTTTTAGCAATATCTTGTGTAATAACTGATTTAGGAGAACCATATTGGACGATTATATTGACTTTTTCAATACCAGCAGTTTCAGCTTTTTTGTAGTCTTCTAACAAACTTGTAGCAAACTCTTCTGCACGCTTTTCTTCTTCTGAGAAATTATAAGCTTCAAGCGCAGAATAGATGCGAGAATCAATAATATTTACCAAATGTAATGTAGCATCGTTTCTTTTTGCAATTTCCACAGCTTTTTTAAATGCAGCTTCAGCTTCTTTTGAACCATCAATACCAACAATAATGTTTTTATAAGTTAGTGACATAACTTTATACCTCCCTTTTATAAGTCAATTATAGCATTTAAAGTAGTGACATCAAACGAACTATATTATGAACATTTATTTCTAATTCACATATATTTTCTTCAAATTTACTTTTTCGCATGATAAATATTACATTTTATTTACAATTTTTATATGTTTATTAAAAAAATTCAAATTATCAGTATATTTATAAGAATTTATAAACTATAATGGTATATATTAACATTATAGGGACGCTATATTTATCACAGTATAGTAGTTTCATTAAGGGGGAATCTTGTGAATTCGTTTACAAAAAAATTTGCAGCAGCTGGTTTAAGTTGTGCCTTAGTGCTTACACCTATCACTAGCTTCACTGCAAACGCAAAAACAGGCTCTGCAACAACAATGCTACAAAAACTTGGTAAAACTGATCAGACGGAAACAGGCAAGAAAACAGCAAATTATAGTGATGACACGATTATTATTAAATATTCAAGTCCACTTTCTGCAAGTGATCATCGAAAAGCTGGAGGTACAGTCTTAAAAGATATTAAAGGTCTAAAATATCTAGCTGTAAAGGTAACGAATAAGAAAAAACTGCAGCAAACAATCCAAAACTATGTAAAGAATAAAAAGGTTGTTTCTGTAGGTCTAAGTCCAAAATACAAACTTTCAGGTACAGTGGACCCTAAAGTAAGCGAACAATATATGCATAGCCTATTAAAAACGGCAGATGCGCAAAAGCTTGCAGGGAAAAATCAAGTTAAAGTAGCTGTAATTGATACAGGAATTGATCGTAATCACCCTGAACTTAAAGGATCTGTTATTAAAAGTACAAACATTATTAATCCGATGAATGCATCTATACCTGACACACACGGAACTCATGTTGCGGGAATTATCGCAGGGGAAAAGGATAATGGTATCGGTGGCTACGGCTTAGATCCAGCTGCTAAAATTCTTTCTTTAGACGTATTTGATGGTGGATTTTGGACTTTTGATTATACAATTGCAAATGCTATTCTTGAGGCAGTGGATGAAGGTGCAGATGTTATTAATATGAGTTTGGGTGGTTCCGCTCCTTCTGATGTTCTAAAAGAGGCTATTGATAAAGCAATTAGTAAAGGTGTTATAGTCGTTGCCGCAGCTGGAAACGAAGCATCTGATATGGCCGTCTACCCGGCTAAGTATGAAGGTGTCATTAGCGTTGGCTCTATTAATAAAGAGAAAAAACTAAGTTACTATTCATCATATGGTCCTTCAACAGACGTAGTAGCTCCTGGTGAGGATGTCTATTCTTCCTTCTACGATCTTCAAAAAGGATCAACCTTTACAAAATTAAGTGGGACATCCATGGCTTCTCCAGTTGCTGCGGGAACAGTGGCATTACTATTATCCAAGCATCCAAATCTTAAGCCTGCTGAAGTAGAATATATTCTAGAAAAAACGGCAACGGATTTAGGTGAAAAAGGGTTTGATAATAGATATGGTAGTGGACTGATTAACCCTGTTGCAGCATTAAAATTTGACGTTAAGAAAATTCCTTCCCTAGTGACAGCGAAATGGGGAGAAAAGGAAATCTTAAATAATGCAGAGAAAATTGTAGCACCTGCAGAAATCAAACATAACTTTACAAAACCATCTGAACAAAAATGGGTTAAACTTTCTGTAGAAAAAGGCCAATATATTCAAACTTCTCTATCTGGTGCATCTCAATATGACTACAAAATGATGATTCAATTCTATGGTGACAACGAGCAACAAAAAATGGAAGTCAATGATGTAACAGAAGGAAAAACAGAAGGTAAACTAATTAAGGCTCCTTTTAGTGGTACTGTTGCTATTGGTATTAAAGATGTGAATGGAAGCTATGATGATTCAAATGCGAAACAATCGCATGCTACATTAAAAGTTGAGAAATTAGATCAACTTCCTGAAGATGAATCTACTCTAGAATCACCTATTAAAATTGAAAACTGGCCATATAGCAAAGACAGCCTCTTTATGACAGGTGAAAAAAGTGATGAAGATTACTTCCACTTTACTTCAAAAGATGCACAATTAATGAAATTTAGTGTAACTGGAATCCCAGGCGTAGATTTAAGTCTCTCTGTTTATGAAAAGGAACAGCTATTCCCAACAGATGAAAACGGCAAAGAAATTCCTTTAGGTGAAAATACTGATGAAGTGTATCCTAAATTCTCAAGCAATACAAGCGGTATGAGCGTTGGGGAAACACTCATGTTCCAAACTGAGCCTAATAAGGAGTATTACCTAAAAGTAACAAATACCTCTTCATTTTCAGAATTTAATATCCTCCAATTGTTATTCGGTAATTTTGGAGGTATTGGAGTTAAAGAACCTGCAGCGTCAGCTATTCCTTATAGCGTAAGCTTAGAAGGAAAGGCAATTCCTGAGGATGAAGACAGCTTCAATGACTCATCATCCTCTCGTGAAGAAACAGAAGTAAACATCATAGGTAATAATATGACTGTAACCAGTAATCAGGAAACTTCAGATTTCGCAAAACAAATTGAACAATTAGACTCTGATGCTCGTTCATATCAATTAGGTGGATCTGCAATGGGCTATCTTCAAAATACATCAGACCAGGATTGGTTTAAACTAACACCAACTAGTGATGGTATTTATCAATTTAACTTACCTACTCCATCAAAGAATGTTCCAAATGTTAGTTTATACGAGATTGTTACTGAAGAAGGAGAAGACGGAAAACCATATCAATACCTTTCTCCTGTTGCAACAAACGAGGACTGGAGTTCAATGGATGATTGGATAAAAGATAATTTTGTAGCAAGTTTAAAAGCAAATAAAAAATATTATCTTTCAGTAAGTCCAAATTATGATGTATTCCAAATCCCATATGATGGATACCAAATCACATCGAAATTACTTGTTAGTAATCCAAGTGACAAGTATGAAGAAAATGATAAACCAGAACAAGCAAAAACTTTCCCTACAACTGGTGTAACAGCAAACTTTGCTACAGCGAATGATGTTGACTCTTACTATTTCACTGCGCCAAAAGATTCTATATATGGTGTCAAATTCTCTAGAGCTGAACTAACATCATCACTTAAAGCGAAATATCCGAAAGAATTATTAGTTCCATTTTATGGTGTGATGCAAATTTCAGAAGATGTAAATAAAAACCATAAACTAGATGAACAAGATATTGATCGCTCATCATACATCTTGAACATAACAGAAGATGGAACAAACACCGGCTCCTTTGAAGCGAAAAAAGGCAAATCTTATTTCGTAATTGCATATAGTTCTATCGATTCAATGGCTGGTATTACTCTATGGCCATATCAATTGAAAATAAATGCTGTTAATAAACAAGATGAAGATGCAAAATCTAAAATAACGAAAAACAAACCATCTAAGCCTCTTAAGTTGAAGAAAAACAGCAGTAAATCCTATTCTGCAACTGGTTTCTTCAACTCAGGATACGAAAATGGAGATTCTGATTGGTTCGTTTATGATTCTAAGACAGCAAATCAAGTAACGCTTACTCTTGATGCTGGTAAAGAAATAGATGGTGTAATCGAAGTCTATCGCAACGGCAAAAGAGTAACAAAATCCGATATTTATGAACAAGGCGACAAAGAAATCGTATCCTTGAAGATGAACAAAGGAACATACTATGTAAAAGTTCGTGATTCCAAAGGGCGCGCTTCAATCGATCCGTACAAACTATCATTAAAAATTAAGTAATTAAATAGATGACCTAAGAAGTCGTTAAAGGGCGGCTTTTTGAGGTCATCTTTTTCATTGAGAAATCATTTTCCCATATATTTTTTTAATCAGATCCCCTTCTTAGAATGTTTCATTGTCCCTACATTAAATCCACATCCCTCTTTCTCACCATACATGAATAATAGCTTTTTGAAGCTGTCCTAATAGTGGTAAAAACATTTTTTTACAGTCCTTTTTTAATCAAGATACTAGAAAATGCTTCTAGCGTTATTAGA
>DATMJF010000025.1:0-18759 GCA_035554455.1 Rummeliibacillus sp. | reverse complement strand
CAACAAATTTCTGCCTTAATAATAGACGTTCGTAGTAATCCTGGTGGTTATTTGAAAAGCGTGGAGCAAGTGATTGGAAGTTTGGTACAACCCAATACAACCTATGCTTATATGGAAAATGCAGTAGGAAACCAGGAACCTTTACAAGTAACGAAAAAAAGAATGGCATTTAAGTATGATGAAAGGTTAAAGACGCTACCTGTTGTATTATTACAAGATGAAGGTAGTGCTTCTGCGAGTGAAGTTCTAAGTGCGGCATTAAAAGATTTAAACCGTGCTTCTATAATTGGTGTGAAAAGCTTTGGAAAAGGAACAGTTCAAGAAACGTGGCCACTATCTAATGGTGGTGAGCTTAAACTATCAACACATAAATGGTTAACACCAAAACGTGAATGGATTCATGGCAAGGGAATCAAAGCAACATTAGAAGTAGAACAAAACCCATTATTCCATATGAAATTACCACCAATGACGGGGAATTTTAAAGAAGGAGATTTTTCGGAAAGCATTCAATCCGTTCAGGAAGTTTTAAAAGCTCAAGGATATTCAATTAGTAGAGTTGATGGCTATTTTGACAGAACAACAGCAAAAGCAATAGAAGAATATAACAAAAAAAATCAACTGACTAATGGGGCTAAAATGGATGCCAATTTCCTTTTTGCATTACATGAAGAAATGGTGAAATTTAGAGATAATCAGGAAAATGATTTGCAACTACAAATGGCAATTGGTTATATTAATCATCAACTAAAATAATTGACGAAATCTATTTGGCTTATAGGTCGAAAAAGACTTCGTTTTCAAACGGCTGTTTGATACAATGGAGAGACAATACTATTTATAGCAAAAATTGAAAGGTGATGCGAACTATGAATTTAGACATTGTCATGGAACTCTTAAAAGGCATCGGCCGTTTCTTTTTAAATCCGTTATTATATGTTGCTATCATTTTCTCTATTTTAATCGGCTATCGTCGTGTTAAAGGTGAGAGAAAATCTTTTAATATACGAATTTTCTGGGGCTGGTCTGAGACGATTTTAATGATAAAAGAAGGCTGGTTACTTGGATTAGTTATATCGATTATTAGTATTGCAGTTGGTTTAGTGGTTCCGATTCAATTTATCGTTTTAAGTGCTGCTGTAGGTGTCTTATGTTTACTAACATTCTATTATCATCTAGCATCTGCAGCATATCCTTTAGGAATCGCTTTTATCATTTTGTGGTATACATATATAACTGACGGTTCATGGCATTTCTTGAATTGGGAAGTTACGAGTGCTTCAATGCATGTAGGTATGCTGGTAACGATACCAGTTATGATTGGTCTGTTACTTATTGCAGAAGGGTATTTAATTAAAAAAAATGCAGCAAAACTTGCATCTCCCAAAATATTAAAAACAGAACGCGGATTACCATCAGTTATTTATCTAGCAAAACGTTTATGGCTACTGCCAATATTCTTTGTGTTACCAAATGGAGCGATTCAAGAATATATTCCATATTGGCCACGGATTCCATTAGGCAGTGATTCATTTTCATTGGTTCTAGTACCGCTTGTGATTGGATTTCAACAACGTTCACGCAAAATGCTTCCAGTACATTTCTATCCACAATTAGGTAAAACGATAGAAATGTTAGGCTTCCTTGTATTAGCAGAAGCTATAGTTGCTTATTTCTTCCCAATTATGGGGATCGCCGCAGTTTGTGTCGCAATTGTTGGACGAGCATTGATTTCGATTATTTACTCAATTAGTGAACGTCATGGTAGCTATGCTGTGACTCCACAAGATACAGGGGTTATGGTAGCTGCCGTCTTACAAGATTCACCAGCAGAAGCAATGGGTATTCAAGTAGGGGAATGTATTCGTAAAGTAAACGGCGTTCCTGTTAAAACAGAGGAAGAACTTTATGAGGCTTTGCAAATAAATGCTGCACATTGTCGACTAGAAGTAATTGATCAAGATGGTGAAGTTCGTCTAAGACAACATGTCATTTATCGTCATGACCATTTTAGAATCGGCTTACTCGTTGTACGATAGGAAGTGATTGTATGTCGGTGATAAAATTTTTAATGGCGCTTATCCTTCCAGGCTTATTGGTTATATTATTTACGCGAATTACGTTTAAAAATTATGTGGGTTTAGCCCTTTCAGTAGCATTAATGGCGGCGTCAATTTATGCAGGCTACACACATCCGCCCATATTGTATGTAGTGGATGCAATTTCGCTAACAATTGGTTTCTGGTATGCAACAAAGATGATGAATCGACATAACAACTGAAATAGAAAAAGCTTGTCCTTTATTGTGGACAGGCTTTTTTATTTAAATGAGAACATAGGATTTTTTACTTTATCTGTCACATGTTCTTCACACACTAATGATCATTAAAAAATCATGAAGAAAAATAATTCATACTACACTAAAGAATAATGGAACTATTGTATAATGTATGGAAAGAACTAGCATGTTATAGAAAGTGGTTATTTTTCGAACTATGTAGAATGCTGTCTTTTTTGCGCAACTTATAGGTGTTTGAATCGCTCCTATTAAATGAATTGAAATATAATCGAAAAAGTTAAATAAGGAAAAATTAAAAGGGGGCAATTGGAGTGCCAGATTGGTTATCCATTGGAAATTTTCAGTCACTAGCACATCAATATCGCTTAATTGGTACTCTATTGGCCATTGCATTACCATTTTTGGAATCGTTTTTTCCATTTTTGCCATTAGCAGCATTCATAGTGGCTAATGCCAGTGCTTATGGTTTGTGGTGGGGTTTCCTATTCTCATGGGTTGGTGCCGTATTAGGTTCGTATTGTGTATTTTTAATTATACGTAAATTTGGTAAAAGTAGAATTTTACGTTTCGTTACAGAAAGAAATACGGTAAAAAAATTAATCCATTGGGTTGAATATCAAGGGTTTACCCCATTATTCATCTTATTATGTTTTCCATTTACCCCATCTGCTCTTGTCAATACTGTGGCAGGTTTATCAAATTTAAAGAAGAAAAGATACTTATTAACGGTTATGTTAGCTAAATTAGTGATGATTTTTATCATCAGTTGGATTGGCTCTGATTTACGAGCTTTGATTACGAATCCAATTCGGACATGCCTAATCATTGCCATTATGCTCTTGTTATGGTGGGGAGGAAAGCAAGTAGAAGCAAAAATGAATGAAAAAATTGAAAAAGATATGAGAAAATTTTCGGAAAACAAAAAAGTTTAACAGAACGCTTGTTCTTATTTTGTGTTAAAATGGTAGTAGATATAAAAGTAAGTGAGGAGGATTAAAGATGTCGCTACGTATTGTAACAGGACGTTCAGGAACGGGGAAATCAACACTCATACAGCAAGAAATCGCTACTGAGGTTCAAAAGAGAACGATTGGTTCACCTATTTTTTTGATTGTGCCAGATCAAATGTCATTTTCTGTAGAATATGATATGACGCATGATTACAACGTAAAAGGATTAATACGAGCACAAGTAACTACTTTTAAGCGTTTAGCGTGGCGTGTTTTGCAAGAAACTGGTGGAATTAGTCGTAAAGAAGTGAATGGTTTTGGTTATCGAATGCTTATTAGGAAGCTACTAGATCACCATAAAGAAGAATTTACTTTGTTTCGAAAAGCTGCGGATAAGCGTGGATTTACAGCTGAAATGGAATCATTATTAAAAGAGTTCAGCAGATATAGTTTAGATAGTGCAGCACTAATGAATTTAGAAGAAAATTTAGATCAAGTTGACGCTCCGCAAACTTTAAGAGATAAAGTGCATGACTTGCATCTTCTTGTTCAAGCGATTGAAGAATCCTTGGGAACTACATATGTCGATAGTGAAGGATATTATCCTCTACTAACTACACAGTTGGTAAATTCTGAAATAATTCGAAAAGCAGATATTTATATAGATGGATTTACAGCTTTTACGACCAGGGAATTTGAGTTGGTTCAAGAACTATTAAAGGTAGCCAAACGTGTTACCGTTGTTTTACCAATGGAAGCAGAAGCGGATGCAGATGATGAACAAGCTTTGTTTTATCAATCAGCACGAACATGCGCAAGATTAAAAGAGTTAGCATTTGAGAATGGCATTGAAGTCGAACCAATAGCTCATTGTAGACAACAATATCGATTTAATACAGCTGATTTACGCTATATTGAAAGTCAGTTTGAAGTATTCCCGCCAATTCAACAAGAAAGTGATGGCAGTGTAGAAATTATCGAAGCGGCCAATCGACGTTCAGAAATTCATGCCATTGCAAGAAAAATTAAAGAATTAACACGAAATAATCAGATGCGTTATCGTGATATTGCCATTTTATATCGTCAGGCCGATGTTTATGATCCACTGATTTCAACAACTTTCCCACAATATGATATTCCCTTCTTTGTCAGTCAGAAAAAAACAATGCTTCATCATCCACTTATTGAGTTAAGCCGTTCAGCATTAGAAGCAATTCAATCTGATTGGAAGTATGAGCCTATTTTTCGTGCAATTAAAACTGATTTATTCTTCCCAATAACTTCAGATATTCAAATTTGGAGGGAAAGAGCAGATATACTTGAAAACTTCGTATTAGCTCAAGGAATATATGGGAAACGTTGGTTTGAAGAAAATCGCTGGTTATATAAAAAATATCGAGGTTTAGAATTATATTCAAAGAATCAAACAGATGAAGAGAGAGCTTACCAAAAAGAAATTGAAGCAGTACGTGCGCAAATAAGAGAACCCTTAAAAACTTTCGAAGATCAATTAAAAGGGGCTTCAACTGGTGCTGATATTGCCACAGCTTTATATGCTTTTATAGAAAAACTAGAAGTTTTTGATAAGCTACAAGCATTGAAGGATCGTGAAATTGAGAAAGGCCGTTTGCTTGAAGCAAGTGAGCATGAGCAAGCTTGGAACAAGTGGGTAGAAATATTGGATCAGTTTGTCATGCTGTTCGGCGATCAAATAATGACAGTAGAAGAAGCATTCGAAATTTTTGATGAGGGCTTTGATACATTAGAATTTTCTCGAATCCCCCCTTCACTCGACCAAGTAACCGTTGCAACATCAGATGTTGCACGTCTAACGAAGTCAAAAGCAGTATTCGTAATCGGCGTAAATGAAGGTGTCTATCCGAAACGTATTGATTATGAGGGGCTATTAGGAGACAACGAACGTGAATGGTTTACGCAAATTGGTTATGAAATCGCGCCTACATCAAAAACACGATTACTAGAAGAAGAATTCATCACATACCATGCTTTCACAATGCAATCTGATCGACTAATCGTGTCATATGCGATAGCTGATGAAGAAAGTAAAGCTCTATTACCTTCGTTATATATAAAACGTTTGGAAGATCAATTAAAAAATATTAAGAAAACGATTGCTTTAGTCGATCCTAGTGAATCAACAAATGAGCAAAGTGCACTTCCTTACATTGTTCATCCTAGAACTTCTTTAGCTTATTTAATGAAGCAACTTCGTTTACATCAGGAAGACCATGAACTAGGAGCAGAATGGCTTGCACTAAAACATTATTATAAAGATGATCCATATTGGAATACTGTTTTAGAGCGTTTAATGCGACCGTTAAAAACGCATAATAAAGCAGAAAATCTAACACCTGAAATTACAGAAGCATTATATGGACCTACTATGACTTCTAGCGTTTCTCGTATCGAAAAATTCTATCGTTGTCCATTTGCTCATTTTTCTTCATATGGTTTGCATTTAGAAGAAAGACCAGAATATCGATTGGAAACCCCAACAATAGGAGATTTATTCCATGCGGCATTAAAATGGATTGGGGAAGAGACAGATCGTTTGAAAATTACATGGGCACAGCTATCAAATGAACAGTGTACATTATTAGCAAAGCAAGCAGTGGAAGCGATATCGCCGCTTCTATATCATCAAATCCTTTTAAGTACAGCACGTTACCGTTATATTCAGCGCAAACTTACTTATATTGTGCAACGTACGCTGCAATCACTTAGTCAACATGCAAGAGTTTCAGGGTTTAAGCCGATTGCTGTCGAAGCTGCATTTGGACCCGGAGATCCATTACCACCGCTTGTTATCCAACTAAAAGATCATAAAAAAATGCAAATGCGTGGTCGAATCGACAGAGTAGATGCAACAATGGTTAATGGTAAACCCTATATTCGTATAGTGGACTATAAATCATCTGCACATAAATTAGATTTGAATGATGTTTACAATGGATTATCATTGCAAATGTTGACGTATTTAGATGTTGCCATAACAAATTCTGAAGAATGGCTACCGATTCATGCCGAAGCAGGTGGTGTGCTCTATATCCATGTCCATAATCCAATGCTAAGTACAAATAATAGTTTGTCTATAGAAGAAGCAGAGAACGAACGGTTGAAAGGTTTTAAAATGCGTGGATTATTGTTAGATGATAATGACTCGATTATAGCAATGGATGACCAATTAGCAGAGAGTGGAGGTTACTCTCAAGTAGTTCCAATTTATATGAAGAAGGACGGTAATACGTCTCCTAATCTCTCATCTGTTATTGCACCGAAAGATATGCAGTCTCTAACAAACTTTGTACGCAATAAGCATAAAAGAGCTGGAGAAGAGATATTAGAGGGTTGTACTGACATTAGTCCATTTAAAATGAATCAACGAACAGCATGTGAATTTTGTTCATATAAGAGCGTTTGTCAATTTGATACTACGGATACCAATCAACATTATCGTCAACTACATGTAGAAAAATCAGGAGAAATCATTGATAAAATTCGTAAGGAGGCTGGCACAGATGATTCAGATTCCTAAGAAACCAGAAGATGCGACTTGGACAGATGAACAATGGAAAGCTATCTGGGCATCAGGGAAAGATATATTAGTTTCTGCTGCTGCAGGTTCAGGGAAAACAGCTGTTCTTATAAATAGAATGATTGAAAAAGTCATTTCTACTACAGATCCTATAGATGTTGATCAGCTTCTAGTTGTGACGTTTACAAACGCTTCAGCCGCTGAAATGCGCCATCGGATGGCGAATGCTTTAGAAAAAGAAATTAGTAGAAATCCACAATCCAAGCATTTACGTAGACAGCTTAGCTTGATCAATAAAGCACAAATATCAACATTGCATTCATTTTGCTTAAATATTGTTCGACAATATGCTTACTTATTAGATGTTGATCCAGGTTTTCGAATTGCAGATGAAACAGAAGCTGCTTTATTAAAGGATGACACCTTAGCAGAAGTATTAGAAGCAGCTTACGATGGAGAAAATGTAGAAGATATCTATCGTTTAGTTGATAGTTTCACTTCTGACCGTGATGACCAAGCGATTGAAGTGTTACTCAATAAGCTTTATGAAATGTCTAGAGTAAATCCTGAACCAATTAAATGGCTGCGCTCTTTACCAGATCATTATACGATTGATGAAAATACTACAATTGACGATTTAGAAATGACTACACATATTAAGAGGGCTATTTTACACAGTATTGATGGAGCGATTGCTTTAATTGAAGAAGTACGGAGACTTTCTTTACAACCTGATGGCCCATTTGCTTATGGAGAAACTGCGCAGAAAGATTTAATCTTGTTCCAAGAAGCAAAAGGATTCATAACAGAACGTAGTTGGGCTGATGCCTATATTTTCTTCCAGGCTGCTAAATTAGATCGAGCAAAATCGCAGAAAAAGGGTAGCTGTGATGAAGAGTTACTAGAACTTGCGAAAGCAAAACGGAAACAAGCGAAGGAACTGTTTGAAAAACCCATCGAAACTTATTTTAAACGTAGTCCTGAGAGACTATTAGATGAGATTCGTTTGATGAAGCCAATGATTGAAACATTGGTAGAACTAGCTATTCAATTCAGTGAACAGTATGGCAAGGCTAAGAGTGCAAAAGGGTTAGTTGATTTTTCAGATTTAGAGCACTTTGCCTTGTCTATTTTAACGGATGAAGTAGACGGTGAGCTTGTACCATCTTCTGTAGCACTTGATTATCGCGCTCATTTTAAAGAAGTTTTAGTGGATGAATACCAAGATACGAATCGCTTACAAGAAACCATTTTGCAACTAGTGAAAAGTGGAAATGCATCAAGCGGTAATATGTTTATGGTTGGTGATGTGAAGCAATCTATTTATCGATTCCGTTTAGCTGAACCGACATTATTTTTGCATAAGTATTTAAAGTACAATGAAAATCCAACTGATACAGGATTACGAATTGACTTAAATGCGAACTTTCGTAGTCGGCCAGAAGTATTGCATGGTACGAATTATATTTTCCAACAAGTGATGGGGGAAGAAGTCGGTGAAGTTGCTTATGATGAAGCAGCTGCTTTAAAACCTAAAGCTCCTTACGATGAAAAAAAGATGCCTCTTGAATTGGCGGTTTTACATACAGCTGAAAAAGAGGAAGAAGAAACAGATTCCGAACTATTAGCTGAGGAAGATTTGAAAAAGTCTCAACAAGAAGCACGATATATTATTGGAGAAATTCGCCGCATAATGGATTCGAATATGGTTGTTTATGATCCATGGGAGAAAAAAGAAAGACCCGTCGAATATCGAGATTTTGTCATTTTGATGAGATCCATGACTTGGTCTGTTGATATTGTGGAAGAGTTTAAAACAGCTGGTATTCCACTTTATGCGGAAATTTCAAAAGGTTATTTTGAAGCACTTGAAGTGATGATCATGTTAAATACATTGAAAATCATCGACAATCCATATCAAGATATTCCATTTGCGTCAGTATTAAGAGCACCGTTTGTAGGATTAACGGAAAATGAACTAGCAAGTATTCGTTTAGCTGATCCAAAAGCATCCTTTTATGATGCGTTAAAACAATTCGTACGTAACGAAGGGACAGGACTAAAATCATCAACAGCTGAGAAATTACAACGATTCTTGTTACAACTAGAAGATTGGCGCGATTTAGCTAGACGTGGTTCGTTGGCTGATTTAGTCTGGCGAGTATATATGGACACAAATTATTATGAAATGGTCGGTGCCATGACAAATGGTAAGCAACGCCAAGCTAATTTACGTGCATTACATGATCGCGCAATTGCATACGAAAAAACATCTTTCCGAGGATTATTCCGCTTTTTGAGATTTGTAGAGCGGATGCGTTTAAGAGGAGATGATTTGGGTGCAGCTCGTGCAATCAGTGAAAAGGAAAATGTTGTACGTCTAATGACAATTCACTCCTCTAAAGGTTTAGAATTCCCATTTGTATTTGCTGCAGGACTGGGTAGAGAATTCAACAAAATGGACTTCCATTTACCTTATCTATTTGACCAAGAATTTGGATTGGCGGTTAAAATGATAGACCCGGAAAAGAGGATTCAATATACGTCTTTCCCATTTTTAGCAATGGTTGAAAAGAAGACACTAGAAATGAAATCTGAGGAAATGCGTATTTTGTATGTTGCGATGACGCGAGCAAAAGAAAAGCTATATCTAGTTGGTACAGTGAAAGATTGGGAAAAAACTCAAAAAAAATGGGTTGATGCAAAACGACTTCATCAGGACGGAATGCTTCCTGATTATATTCGAGCAAGTGCGAAAAACTATTTGGATTGGATTGGGCCAGCATTTGCAAGTCATCCAGATTTTGAGGGCAATGAAGAAAGTGTTAAGGAATTATCACATTGGAAACTTACTGTCATTGATACAAATGATTTCAAATCTATAAATGATGATATAACTATAGAGGAAGAACTTGTACAAGAAGAACCACAAGTTGATGAAGCAATTTTAAAAGAAATTCGAAATCGATTTGATACACCGTATGTCTTTGAACACGCTATTACAAAACGATCCAAGACATCTGTAAGTGAGTTGAAGCGTTTGCAACATCTAGAATCACAAGAAGAACCAGAGTACTTTACTAAAGTCTCATCAAATCAGCAAAGAGTAGCAACAAGACCTGCATTTTTACAACAACGTTCATTAACAGCCGGAGAAATTGGTACGGCTATGCATACAGTTATGCAGCATATTCCTCAAGAGGGGTTACATGATGAAGAAGCGGTACGTCAATTTGTGAAAATATTAGTGGATCGTCAACTTTTAACAGAAGAAGAAGGCACTGCAGTACAAGCGCCTAAAATCGTAGCATTTTTTGAAACAGAGATTGGCCATCGATTCATGAATGCGCAAGAATTACACCGAGAAATGCCATTTACGATCAGTCTTGAGGACAACGAAGGGGACACACAAATTGTACAAGGGGTAGTGGACTGTTTACTAAAGGATTCAAATGGACAATGGATTTTACTCGATTATAAAACAGACCGTATTCAGCCAAGTATGAAAACAATTGAAGGCTTGCGAACAGAAATGGTTAACCGATATGAAGTTCAACTTTCATTATATAAAAGAGCATTAGAGGAGATTTTAAAACTCAGCGTGCATGAAAAAGTAATTTATGCATTTGATGCTAAGCAGTCAATTCTATTGTAGGAGGAAAGTTAAAAGTGAATAGTACACCAACAACTAGTAAACAGCGAATAGATACTTTGGATATACTTCGTGGTGTCAGTTTGCTAGGGATTTTACTAGTTAATATGTTTGCGTTTAGTACACCGTTGCCACATATTGATTTGAAAACGTGGTTTTCAGTACCTGCTGATAAGGAATTTCAAAAATGGCTAGATATTTTTGTACAGGGGAGTTTTTATCCACTTTTTTCAATGCTATTTGGCTATGGACTTGCAATGCAATATTCAAAAGCATCTCGTTTAGGCGATTCATTTTATAAAATTGGTATTAAGCGTTTGGTTATTCTTTTCATCATTGGTATTTTACATGCATTTTTCATATGGTGGGGAGATATTTTAATGACTTATGCTTTTTGCGGTTTTATAGTAATTGCTCTAATTCGTTTAAGACCAGGTTTTTTATTAGCAATTGGTTTAATTTTCTACATGGGAATTAATGGATTAATGGCATTGTTAACAGGGCTCTCCACTGTAGTTGATCCTTCAAGTAGTGATATGTCTCAGTTTATAGATATTGAAGGTGTACAAGGAGCATTAAAAGCATACGGCGCAGGCTCTTGGACAGATGCATTTACACAACGATTAACAGATTTGTCCGTTCAATTCTCGCCGTATATGTGGGTTATGGCCCTATTTACAATTTTACCCTATATGTTAATTGGGGCAGCTGCTTCAAAATGGCAATTGATAGAAAAGGCAAAAAGTAAAATGGTTTTATGGGGCATCTTAATGATTATTATGATTCCGCTTGGTATTTCTTTAAAATCATTGACATATACTTTGAACCGTAATGTCTTTTTAGATTATATTCAATCGTATTTTGGTGGTCCAATTTTGGCGTTAGGTTATGCAAGCTTAATTGTCTTAGTTTGTTGTATTCCTTACGCAACAAAAGTATTATCACCGATTGCAAAAGCTGGTAGAATGTCGTTGACTATTTATATCATGCAATCAGTTATCGGTACGTTCATCTTTTACCGTTATGGTTTAGGACTTTATGGTAAAATTGGAGTAGATACTGCAACATGGTTAGCTGTCGGCATTTACGTGATACAACTCGTCTTTGCAACGATTTGGTTCATGCAATTTAAGCAAGGGCCGATTGAAGCAGTTTGGAAGAGAATAACTTATAGAAAATTTGTATCGAAAAAAGAGGAAATATATCAGTAAATGATGTATCATGGTAAAAAAAGAAGGAGTGCTAATTTTCATGAAAATCTTATCTTTTCGTTATAACGATGTTTTAAGTTTTGGTCCAAAAGTAAAAAAAGAAGAAGCTGTTTGGGACGTATTAGCAATTCAAGAAGCGCTTCAAGTACTTCCTTCTTATGCGGCAACCATAGTTGAGGGAATGACAAATGGTTATGAGTTTGTAGAACAAACTCGCAAACTTGTAAGAGCTGCACAACAATCAGAGAATCCATCTCAATTCAAACATGAATTCACTGAAATTGAATGGTTAGCACCAATTCCTCGTACAACAAAAAATATTATTTGTATTGGCAAAAATTATAATGATCATGCAAAAGAAATGGGTTCTGATCATGCGCCAGAAGATATCATGGTCTTTACAAAAGCACCAACTTCTATTGCTGCGGATGAACAAACACTATCCGTGCATGCAGATGTCACTTCAGAATTGGATTATGAAGGTGAATTAGCTGTTGTTATTGCTAAAAAAGGTAAAAACATACCGAAAAATCTAGCATATGATTATGTCTTTGGTTACACAATTGCAAACGACATTACAGCACGTGATTTACAAACAAAACATAAACAATTCTTCTTAGGAAAAAGCTTAGATGGTGCTTGCCCAATGGGACCATACTTAGTAACGAAAGATGAATTACCAAACCCACAAAATTTAACAGTTGTGACGAAAGTAAATGATGAAGTTCGTCAAAATGGTTCAACTAGCGATATGATGCACTCAGTAGAAGACCTAATCGTTGAAATCTCTAGATTAGTAACTTTAGAACCCGGAGATGTTATCTTAACAGGAACTCCAGCTGGTGTTGGTAAAGGTATGAATCCTCCACAATTCCTTAAAGCGGGCGATGTAGTAAAAGTTTCAATTGAAGGAATCGGTACATTAGTAAATCGCTTCGAGTAAATCATTTGTTTTAGTCACTAAATTGACACAGACCGATGGAAGTAGTTTTCCATCGGTCTGTTATATTTGTTTAGTTCTTACTGATTTGATAGTATAAATGTGATAATTAATAATTAAATAGAAAAGTGGAGGATTTTGAATGATACACATGCATTTGACTGCGATTATAATCGCAATTATTTTATTCTTTGTATCAGCAACGATGCAAGTTGGTTCTAAAGGACAAAAAGTAACACATATGATTTTACGAGTATTTTACATTTTAATCATCATCACTGGCGGAATAATTTTCAGTTCATCAATGGCTGGCACAATGGCTATGCAATATGGTCTAAAATTACTAGGTGGACTTCTAGTAATTATTATGATGGAAATCGTGTTAGTCCGTAAAGAAAAAAGCAAATCTACTGGTACTCTATGGGTTCTATTTTTGATTTTCTTAGCCTTTACTCTATATATGGGCTTCCATTTACCACTAGGTGAGAAATTCTGGTAGAATAAGATATTTTGATATGGCACACCCTGACAAATAATGTTGGGGTGTGTTTTATTTTAAGCCTTTGTTATATGATATTATTGATTTTTTTATGCATTCTTACTTGAGTGAAAGGCGGCGACTCCTCGAAAATGCATTCGCATTTCCTTCGTGCGATGTTAATTCATTGAGGTTCATTTATATTCCTACGGGAAAAGCTTGAGCTGAAAGCCCTGCAGGAACGGTTTTAAGGAACAAAGCCTAAGAACGCCACGTCCTGTGGCAACGGCTTCGTGACCAACATCGTGTTGGCCCGAGGAGATTGAAGCCAAGCCCGTGGAAAGTGCCGTCTGTAGCGGAACATCCAAATCTGAATATTGAAATGTTAATGTGTTGAAATGTTCGTATTTAAAAAACAAAAATGGATTTATGAAATTAATTCACTTTGCATTTAAATAATAGAAAGAGTCTTATATCATTTATAGTTCTTCACACTTTTGTCGAATTTGTCACAATTTTAAGGGTTTTTTGAATGAAAGCATGGAGAGTTTTGGAATGGTTTGTTAAAATTATTTTGGACAGTTCTGCAGAGGAGGACTTCAAAAGTGAACGTTGCAAAATGGATAAGTACAGCAGTAGCTTCAGCGTTGCTAGCTTCAACAATTGGTACAACGACGATTGCACATGCTGAAGAAGAAACACATCAAATTAAAGATGAAAGTATATACGATGTATTAGTCGATCGTTTTTTCGATAATAGTGTAGAAAACGATTACAATATTAACGCAAAGGACCTGAAAGCATTCCATGGTGGTGACTTTGCTGGTATCGCTACAAAAATCAATCACCTTCAGGATCTGGACTTTACAATGATTTCAATGGGTTCCGTTTTTTCATCTGAAACGTATGATGGAAGTGCAGTAGTGGATTATAGCAAGATTGAACGACAATTTGGTACAAGCAAAGAGTTTAAGTCATTATTAAGCGACTTGCATAAAAGTAAAATGAAAGCGATGGTTGATTTCCCAATCAATAATGTCAGCAAAGAAAATGTCTGGGCATTAGAAGGAGATCACAAAGATTGGTTTACAACTGCAAGTGGCAATCGTATCAACTGGAATACAGAAAATCCAGAAGTGCAACAAGCATTAATTAAAGCAGTTGTAGATTTTACTGGAAAGTATAAAGTTGATGGCATTCGATTGACTCATTTGGGTAATGCAGATACAGCATTCATCAATAAAATAATTACTGCATTAAAGCAACAAAATAAAAATCTATATGTTATTTCCAATGAAGAAAGCGGCGCTGACTTTGACTTAGAGTATAATCAAAAAACAATTGATACATATCAATCCATCTTCAAAAATGTAGACGAAGATTCATCTAAAGTAGAAGAACCATATAAAGCATATACGAATGGTGAAACTGACAAGCCGGCTGCATTGATGATTGATGATTTGAATAGTGCTCGATTTACTCATGCTTCAGCTGAGGAAAATATGTTCCCGCCAACACGTATTAAAGTAGCTCTAGGTGCCTTAATGACAATGCCTGGTGTACCAATTGTTACTTATGGTACTGAAATTGCTCAAAATGGTGCGAAAGCCCCTGAAACGCATGCAGCATTGGACTTCCGTACAAAAGAAGACATCATTTCCTACATTGGTAATCTTCAATCAATTCGAAACAAATCAGAAACACTTCGAACAGGTAAATATAAATTACTAGAAAATAAAAATGGCTTAATGGTTTATGAACGCTATTCTGATGATGAAAAATGGATAGTAATGGTCAACAATACAGATAAAACACAAAGATATGAATTAGATCCATCGGTCATTGGAAAAAATAAAGAACTTCATGGCATGTTTGAAAATGATATTGTCCGTCAAAGTGACAATGGCAAATATAACTTAGTTTTAGATCGTGAAGTGGTAGAACTTTACCAAGTTACCGACCATAAAGGGATTAATATTCCTTATATGATTGCATTAGGTTTTGTATATGTGATTTTCATCGGATTTATCGTTGCGCTATTACGTAGAGGTCGCAAACAAAATAGAGCATAATCGTAAGAAGCCCCTGAGTTCATTTGAAATCAGGGGCTTCTTAAAAAATAATCTATTAGTCTAGGCTAAAAAAATAGTGGTGAATAGAAACAATTAATCTTTTGGTAGTTTGCTTAAGAAGAAAATGGCAATTGTTCCTGTACCAGTGTGTGCAGCAATAACAGAACCGATTAAGTGGATTTCTACTGCTTTTGGATGAAAGTTTTCAATAATTAAAGCCTTCATCTCTTCAGCTGCTGCTAGGTCATCACTATGAGTTATGGCAATGACTTGATCAGAAAGAGATTCGCCACGTTCTTCCATTAATTCGATGATGCGTTTAAATACTTTCTTGCGACCACGGTATTTTTCGATTGGAATAAGTTTCCCATCTTCAACATCAAGGACAGGTTTTATACTTAAAAGTCCACCGATAAAGGCACTTGCTTTAGATAAACGACCACCTTTTGCAAGATAATCTAAATCTTCTACAGTAAAAAGATGTTCCATGTGTTGAGCATTGAAACGGATTTTTTCTACAATTTCATAAGCAGTGTAACCTTCTTCGCGTAATCGAACGGCTTCTTTTACTAGTAGACCATAACCCAGTGATGCACATTTTGAATCGATAATTGTTAGTTTTAGATCAGGATATTTTTCTTTCACTTGTTCTGCCATCATTACGGCAGTACTGTAGGTGCCTGAAAGTTGAGATGAGAAGGCAATGTAAATGCCTTCTTCTCTAGATTGACCGAGTGAATTGAATTCTTCTAAGAAGCGTTCAGGTGATGCTTGTGATGTTTTTAATAGTTCGCCTTGACGAATGGCACCATATACATCTTGTAAATCGACACCAATTACATCATCATATTCTTGGCCTTGGAGTTGAACGCGTAGTGGGATTATTTTGACATTGTTTTCTTCGTAAAAAGATTTTGGTAAATCACAAGCGCTATCTGCGTATATTCTCATTTTTGAAACCCCCTATATTTTTTCTATAATTGAAGACGATCTATTAGGATTTCTGCGATTCCATCCTCATTATTTGATTTGGTAATTTCATTAGCAATATTTTTTAACTGGCCGATACCGTTACCCATTGCTACACCGACACCTGCATAATCAATCATTTCTAAGTCGTTATCTTCATCACCAAAAGCAATGATACGATTACGAGGAATACCCAAATCCTTTGCAACATGCGAAAGTCCAACGGCTTTGTTCATGCCATGTCTTACGACTTCGATAACTGGGAAAGGATCTCCCCAACGTCTATGATCAATTAGTTCTGCTTTTGTGTCTGCTAAATATTGACGAATGATAGGCACACTTTTCTCGTTAGATTGAATTAATAAGCTAGTAGGGTTATCTTTTAAATAATCTTTTAGGGCGCCGGTTGTAACGTTCGGATCCCCCATACTAAAAATATTGAGTAATTTTTCATCATGGTATTGGACATATACATCGTCCATTACTTCTGCAATCAAGTTTTCAAACTGATCTCGATTTAAGGATTCAACTACTTCTTTAACGATTTTTAAATCAATGGGGCTGTGTACAGTATGCCAATTTTGATTTAATGGATGATGAACGAAAGCACCGTTAAAATTCACAATTGGCGTATGTAAGCCTAGTTCATGATAATATATTTTACTCGCACGATAAGGTCTACCCGTAGCAATCATCACTTCATGACCTGCTTCTTTAGCCTTTAATATCGTACGCTTTGTTTTATCGGAAATCACTTTTTCATCGGTTAATAGAGTACCATCTAAATCTAAAACAATCAAATGGGGTTGTACCATTCGTAACACTCCCTTTCGTTAATTCCGTTAATGAGGTTATTAATTTTTTTAGGTTTACGATTATTATAGTCATGCATGTGAAAATATTGTGACTAAAGGAAAATATATATAAAGTTTATCCTTTCTATAAGCTTTTAGTCAAAGCTTTGTAACTTAAAAAGGGATTACAGGGTGTTGTACAAATCAAAATATCCCCATTTTACTCTGATGCAATTACTTTCGTAAAATCTATGTATCGGAGGCTGTAATTATGTATAAGCATTCACGTAAACAAAAAAACTATAACGTGATATCCTTTCTATCAGCTATACGTCAAAACTTTGTAACAGTTCCTATTTTTTGATAACATTGCAATATAGAGATTAGGGAGTGAGTTATTTGAAAGTGGATCATGAAACTTGGGGCAATATCCCTTTACTTCATATATATAATGAGGAAACTGTCAGTGCTGAATCGCCAGTAGTCATCTTTTTACATGGTTTTGAAAGTGCAAAAGAGCATAATTTACATTATGCTTATCAATTAGTGAACAAAGATGTACGAGTTTTAATGCCAGATGCACTTTTACATGGTGAACGTGAGGAAAATCTAGATCAAGTTCAACTAAATTTACGTTTTTGGGAAGTTGTCCTTACTTCTATTGAAGAAGTCAACTATTTATATGAACAACTGAAAGAAAGAGGATTACTGACAACAGGTAAAATTGGTCTTTCAGGAACTTCAATGGGTGCTATCGCCACAATGGGCTGCTTAAAAGTATATCCATGGATTAAAACTGCCGCTGTCATGATGGGTGCTCCAGCTTATGTTGAATTAGCGAAAGGGCAAATGGCTGAAATCGAAGAAAAAGGGTTTAAAATCCCTCTAACTGATGTTGAATTAGATAAAATGCTAACAACATTAAGTTATTTTGATATGAGTAAGCATCCAGAATCAATGGCAGGAAGACCTGTATTATTCTGGCATGGAAAAAAAGATCACATGGTTCCATTTGCTCCTACTTATGCATTTTATGAAAGTATTCAACAAGATTATGCAGAGCATCCTGAGAATATTACTTTCATCGTGGATAAGAAAGCAGGACATAAAGTATCTCGTTCAGGAATGCTTGCTGGAACACAATGGCTTGCAGACCATTTGGCATAACGCAATAGTAATGATATGATGGAGTAAACACTATATAGAAAGGGGAAATACCATGGATGCAGATTTAAAAGAAAATATTCTAGGCGCCTTAGAAAATGTTATTGACCCGGAACTCGGAATTGATATCGTAAATCTAGGTTTAGTATATGATGTAGATTTATCTGAAGAAGGTATTTGTTTAGTCACGATGACACTAACTTCAATGGGGTGTCCATTAGGTCCAGTCATTGTAGACCAAATTCGTACAGCATTATTTGAAATTCCAGAAGTAAAAGATGTCGATGTAAATGTCGTGTGGAATCCACCTTGGTCAAAAGATATGATGTCACGTTATGCTAAAATGGCATTAGGGATACGTTAATATAAAACTAAAATCAGTGGAGCTTTGTAGCTTCCACTGATTTTTTTATGTTTTAGTTAGTAAATCTTATGTTGCATAGATATTTTGTAGCGGGGTATATATATGATGACTATTAATCGATTCGGCAAACACTTAAAGGGCAATTTTCACATTCGCATTCATCTTTTAAATAGTTCAAATTATGGACTGTGATAATACTTTTTTCAAAGGACAATACCTTTGACTTTTTTAAATCATTCAGCATTCGATTAATTACTTCTCGGCTTGTTGCACATAGATTTGCAAAATCAGAATTCGTTAGTGGATAATC